>CAMDPA010000107.1 GCA_945903565.1 Devosia equisanguinis
GGCATCAAGGTCAGCAAAGCCGAGTTGGCGGCGGTCAAGCTTGTCGGCGATGACTTCCATCCCGAATGGAACTATACAATCAGCCCACGCAGACCGGGGAACTCGTAGCGGTTATTCTGCGATCTGTCCTAAGCAGCGCAAAACGACAACCGCCGCGCAATATCCCGGGGAATTAAATGCTCAAAGCATCAGCCAGGGAATCATCAGAGCTATCATTAAAAGGCCCCAGAAAATGGCTGCCTCTACGCTTTGCTGTGACATCGCCGCCTCCTTCCGCGTTCGATGATCCACGTCGCATATAGTGCGACTGGTCTAAGGTAGACCTGCTAGTTGCCACCGTATAGACACAATTCCGCGAGCGCAGCCATGCTGCTGTTGCATGCCGGTTAAAGTGCCGCCTGCCGCTATCCGACGGGCAAGCCACGCGATTGTAGCGCCCGCGGCCGCGCTGTAGCTTCTTGCATCGACTTCCCCGCAGTGGACGGCAGGTCATGAGCGCTATCGAAACGAACCCCTACGAGCAGCACCTTGGCCGCAACCCGGCCAATCACCAGCCGCTGACGCCGCTGACCCAACTCGAACGCGCCGCCTTGATCTGGCCCGAGCGCACCGCCGTCATTCACGGCCGGCAGACGCACACCTATCACGAGCTCTACGCCCGCTGCCGGCGGCTCGCTTCGGCCCTTGCCAAGCGCGGCATTGGCCTGGGCGATACCGTGTCGGCGATGCTGCCGAACGTGCCGTCCATGATCGAGGCCCATTTCGGCGTGCCGATGACCGGCGCGGTTCTCCACGCGATCAACACGCGGCTCGATCCCGCGGTCATCGCCTTCATGTTCGACCACGCCCAGACCAAGGTATTGATCAGCGACCGGGAATTCGCGCCCACCATTAAGGCGGCGCTGGCGATCGCCAAGGTCAAGCCGCTGGTGATCGACTACGACGACCTCGAGTACCAGCAAACGGGCGAGAGGTTGGGTGGCATCGAATACGAAGCGTTGCTTGCCGAAGGCGACCCGAATTTCGCCTGGCGCATGCCCGCTGACGAGTGGGAGGCGATTGCGCTCAACTACACTTCGGGCACAACCGGCAATCCCAAAGGCGTGGTCATTCCCCATCGCGGCGCGGCGATGATGTGCTACGCGAATCTCCTCGCCGCCGGAATCGGCAAGCATCCGGTGTATCTGTGGACGCTGCCGATGTTCCACTGCAACGGCTGGTGCTTCCCATGGGTGATCACAACGGTCGGCGGTACGCAAGTCTGCCTGCGCGCGGTGCGCGCCAACCCGATCTTTGATCTAATCGTGGAGCACAAGGTCACGCACATGTGCGGCGCGCCGATCGTGATGTCGACGCTGCTCAACGCACCTGACGCCGACAAGCGCCCGCTCCCGTTGCGGGTCGAGTTCGTCACCGCGGGTGCGCCGCCGCCCGAAGCGGTGCTCGCGCGCATGGGCGCTGCCGGTTTCGGCGTCACCCATGTCTACGGCCTGACCGAAGTGTGCGGGCCATCCGTCGTCAACGAGTGGAAGGGCGAGTGGGACGCGCTGGGAATCGCCGAACAGGCCAAGCTCAAGGCCCGCCAAGGCGTGCGCTACACCGCGCTCGAAGGCCTGACCGTGATGGACCCTACGACGATGAAAGTCGTGCCCGCCGACGGCGAGACGATGGGCGAGGTGATGATGCGCGGCAACATCGTGATGAAGGGCTATCTCAAGAACAAGACCGCCACCGAGGATGCCTTCGCCGGCGGCTGGTTCCATACCGGCGATCTCGGCGTGATCTATCCCGACGGCTACATCCAGTTGAAGGACCGCTCCAAGGACATCATCATTTCAGGCGGCGAGAACATCTTTTCGATCGAGGTAGAAGACGTGCTCTATAAGCACGCCGCCGTCGCGCACGCGGCCGTCGTCGCCAAGCCGGACGAGAAATGGGGTGAGACACCGTGCGCGTTCGTGGAGTTGAAACCCGGCGCCACCGCGACCGTCGAAGAGATCATCGCGTGGTGCAAACAGGGGCTGGCCGCTTATAAGTGCCCACGCCACGTGGTGTTTACCGAGCTTCCCAAGACGAGCACCGGAAAGATCCAGAAGTTCCGCCTGCGGGAGATGGCGAAGGAAGCGTGAAGTGGCGAGGTGGGCGACGCCGCGCTGTTGCGCCGCTCGCACCAGGATCATGAACTGCAGTACCTTGCCGCGCCCGACGTTGCCGGGCAGATCGCCGCCCCGAGGATGTGAATGCCACCTGTAGATTCGACTGCCGACGAGATCGTGAAGCAATGGCTCGCCAGGCTGGAGCAGGCGCTTATAGGCCCCGGTGGCGTTTCACTCGACCGCCTGTTTCATGCCGACAGCCATTGGCGCGATGTGCTGGCGCTCACCTGGGATATTCGGACGGTCGACGGCCTGGATGCGATTGAAACAGAGCTGCCCGCACACGCTCACCGCACAAAGCCAATCGGCTTCAGAATAGATCCCGATCGAACCCAACCCCGCCACGTCACACGCGCCGGCGCCAAGGCCATCGAGGCGATCTTCACGTTCGAAACAACCCAGGGGCGCGGCAACGGAGTTGTGCGCCTCACACCCGATGCCAAGGACGGCACGACCTTCAAAGCCTGGACGCTGCTGACCGCGCTCGATGAGATCAAGGGACACGAGGAGAAAACGGGCAAGTCGCTCGCACAAGGCAAGTCGTTCTCGCGTGACTTTCGCGGCCCGAACTGGCTCGATCTGCGCAGGGCTGCCGTCGCATACGCCGACCGGGAGCCCGCCGTGCTTGTCGTGGGCGCGGGGCAGGCCGGACTGTCGATCGCGGCGCGCCTCACGCAATTGCAGATCGATACGCTGGTCGTCGATCGCGGCCAGCGTGTCGGCGACAACTGGCGCAACCGCTATCACGCCTTGACGCTGCACAATCAGGCGCACGTCAACCACCTCCCCTATATTCCGTACCCGCCGGGCTGGCCGACCTATATCCCCAAGGACAAGCTCGCCAACTGGTTCGAGGCCTACGCCGAGAGCATGGAGCTTAACGTCTGGACCGGCACGGACTTCGAGGGCGGCACGTATGACGAAACGGCGCAGCGGTGGTCCGTCGTCGTGCGCCGCCCCGATGGCACCAAACGAACGCTGCATCCCCGCCACGTCGTGATGGCGACCGGCGCCAGCGGTATCCCCAACCTTCCCGACATTCCAGAGCTGCGCAATTTTGCCGGTACCGTTCTCCATTCGGGCGAATACAAGGTCGGGGAAACCTGGAGCGGCAAACGCGCGCTGGTCATCGGCACCGGCACCAGCGGCCATGATATCGCGCAGGACCTTTACTCGGCCGGGGCCGAAGTTTCGATCGTGCAGCGCAACAGCTCCATGATCGTGAACATCGAGCCTAGCGCACAACTACCCTATACGCTGTACGAGGAAGGTCCCCCGCTCGCCGACTGCGATCTGATCACGACGTCAGTCCCCCTCACACTGCTCAAGAAGAGCTACCAACTCGTCACTGAGCAGGGTCGCAAGCTGGATCAGGCGTTGCTCGAACGGCTGGAACAGCGCGGTTTTAAGCTCGATTTCGGCGAGGGCGGCACGGGCTGGCAGTACAAATATCTGACGCGCGGCGGCGGCTACTATTTCAACGTTGGTTGCTCCGATCTGATCGCGGATGGCGAGATCGGACTGGTGCAGTATGCCGACATCGCCACGTTCACCGCAGACGGCGCGCGGATGAAGGACGGCAAGCCCATCGCAGCCGATCTCGTCGTGCTGGCGACCGGATACAAGGGCCAGGAGCATCTCGTCCGCCACCTGTTCGGCGACGACATGGCCCAGCGCGTGGGCCCCATCTGGGGCTTCGGCGAGGAACAGGAACTGCGCAACATGTTCAAGCGCACCCCCCAACCGGGCCTGTGGTTCATCGCCGGCAGCTTCGCCCAATGCCGCATCTACTCGAAATATCTCGCCCTGCAGATCAAGGGCCGCGAGATCGGAGTGGTGTAACCGCGTAGGTTGGGTCAAGCCCGGAGCTTTCCGGCGCGCGACCCAACAATCCACGGCACACCGGGAAATGTTGGGTCGCGCGTCATCGCAGAGCGATGCTCCGCATCGACACTTGACCCAACCTACGGGTTGGACATTGGACACCCTCGTGATCGAGCAAACCGCGAAAGTCCTGATCGGAACCGCCTTCTACGTCGGCATTCTTTGGGTGGCCCAGCGCAATCCGCGTGCGGCCGGCATGATGCTGACGTTCCCCACGCTCAACGGTCTCGTGCTGCTCATGGCCGGCCAGGCCGCCATGGAAGATGCCGCCAGCGCGATGATGCTGATGCCCCCGATCAATGCAGCCATGTGGACATTCTATTTCGCGGGCTTCGGTCCTCTCATCGACAGACGCATGCCTCCTGCCGCCGTGTCTGGTTTACTGATGGGAATAGGCGCAAGCGGGTGGCTCGTGCTGGTCGCCATGATCACCTACGGACGATGGGGTGTGCCCACCGGCTGGCAGTGGGCCTATGTGGTCGTGGTACTTCTTGCCGGAGCCCTGCTGACGCTGGCTTTGTCGCGGGAACCGATCGTGCCGTTGTCGTCCCCACCCACGAAGCCTCAGTCCTTCATGCCCCTGCTCGTCCGCTATCGCCTGCGCATCGCAGTGTTCGCGCTGACGCTGGCGGCGATCGCAATGATGGATCGCTTGGGAGCCTCGCCCGCGTTACTTGGAGCGGTGGCGGGCGCACCACTGGTCGCGATGTTTGGCATGCAGACAATGGCCGCCGACAGGACAATGCCACTTGCCTCCCGCCGCGCTTCGTTCGCCACCATGGCGCGGGGACTTTGGCTGGGCCCAGGCATCGCGATCGTATTCGTCGCCGCCTACTGGCGCGTGCTTGCCGCCCTGTCCACTTTTCTTTCCGGCCCCGCCTACCACGTCGCAGGAGCCGTACTTTTGCTCATCGGCTGGGGCCTCTGCATTCTAACGATCTGGTGCGTGTCGCTGTTGCTCCACCGGCACGCACGAGCAACTTCTCCGCCACGAACTTCTTGACGCGTCCAATCCGGCAGTGCTGAACTGACGCAGGACAGGCAAGCTCGAACACGAGCTGTCGCATACGGGAGGACGTTGGATGATCCGCATATCGCTCACTGCAACCGCTGTGGCCGGGCTTGCGCTCGGCGCGCTGACGGCCATAACGGCTCCGGCACTTGCGCAAGACAAGTACAAGATCGGCATCGTCACGTTCCTGACGGGCCCCGGCGCGCCGCCGTTCGGAATTCCCGCCCGCAATTCCGCGGAGCTGATCGCCGACGCGATCAACAAGGGCGATCTGCCCGCGCCCTACAATACGAAGGGCATCGGTGGCCGCCAGGTCGAGCTCGTGATCGTCGACGAGAACGGTCCGACCGCCGAGAAAGTGACGGACTATCGCAATCTCGTGCAGCGCGACAAGGTCGATTTCGTTATCGGTTATGTTTCCTCCGGCAACTGCCTCGCGGTGGCGCCCGTTGCCGAAGAGCTCAAGACGATCACCCTGTTCTTCGATTGCGGCACACCTCGCACCTTCGAGGATTCCTCGCCGAAATACGTGTTTCGCGTCACACCACACGCGCTCATGGACAACGTCGGCGCTGCCCTTTACGTGCGCGACAAGCTGCCCAACCTTGAAAGCTACGCCGGCCTCAATCAGAACTACGCCTGGGGTCAGGACAGCTGGCGCGACTTCGCCGGCGCGATGAAGACGCTAATGCCCAAAGCGAAAGTCGCGCGCGAGCTGTTCCCCAAGTTGTTCGCCGGAGAGTACGGCTCGGAGATCTCGGCGCTGTCGATCTCGGGCACCGGCATGATTCATACGAGCAATTGGGGCGGTGATCTGGAAAGCCTCATAATCCAGGCTTCCGCGCGCGGCCTGACGCCAAAGATCCCGCTCGTGATCACGACCGGCGAATCGGCGATCTACCGCCTCAAGGAGAAGATGCCCGATGGCACGATCATCGGCGGTCGTGGTGCGCACGGTGTGTTCTCTCACGAAAACGCACTGAACAACTGGTACCAGAAGGCCTTCACGACACGCTTCAAAGAAGAGCCGAACTACCCGACCTACCATATGTTCCAGTCGTTCCTGGGCCTCAAGACTGGCGTCGACAAGGCACTCGCGGCCAACGCCGGCAAGTCGCCCAACACCGACCAGATCATCAAGGGCCTAGAAGGTATGGAGTTCGACACTGCCAGCGGAAAAATTCGCATGACACTCGGCAACGGCCACCAGGGCATCGGCGAGATCGCCTACGGCACGACCAAGTTCGACAAGGCATCAGGTAAGGCCACGGTGGTCGACATGAAGCGTTACGGCGCGGAGTGCGTGAACCCGCCTCCGGGCATCAAGAGCCTCGATTGGCTCGAGAAGGGCATGCCCGGCGCGAAGTGCTGATGCATTCCTTGAGCCGTGGTGTCAGACCCTCTGGGTCTCACACCTTCACCGACTTCGGCGCCGACCTAGGCCGTTGCGAGTGGCACGGATCGTCTACATCATTGTGACTGGGTGTCAGACCCGGAGGGTCTGACACCGCCGCCACTGGAGCCCGCAAGTGCTGATCACGCTCGCCATCCTTCTGGATGGCATCGTCTTCGCGTCGTATCTGTTCCTGGTCTCCATCGGGCTGACGCTGATTTTCGGCGTGATGAAGATCCTCAACGCCGCGCACGGCTCGTTTTACGCTTTTGGCGCTTACGGCACGGCTAGCGTTCTCGGCATGTACTTTGCCGCCGACCGGTCCGTTGTCGGCGCTTACGTGCTGATGGTGCTGGTTGCCATCGCCATCGGCGTCATCCTCGGCCTGATCCTCGAACGCGGGTTGTTGCGTCCTTTCCAGGGCCGCGACGAGGTGCTGATCGTGCTCGTCACCTACGCGGTGTCTCTGATGTTCGAGGACATCATCACGCTGATCTGGGGCACAGGTAGCATGTCCGCCTACCAGCCGTTCCAGGCCGCCGGCAATTTCTCGATCGGGCTGCTCACGGTCTCCAACTACGATCTCGGCCTCGTCGCCCTCGCCCTGACGATTGCGCTGGTCGGATGGTGGGCGTTACGGCGGACGAAGTGGGGCCACATCCTCACCGCCGTGATCCACGACCGCGAGATGGCCGCGAGCTTCGGCATCAACGTCACCCGCGTTTTCACTTGGACATTCGTGGTCGGCGCGATTCTCGGCGCGCTCGGCGGCGTCGTGATGGCGCCCAAGATCTCCGTCACGCTCGGCATCGGCATCGAGGTGATCGTGCTGGCGTTTGCGGTCGTGGCGATCGGCGGGCTCGGCTCGGTGGAAGGTGCGCTGATCGGTGCGCTGCTGGTCGGTTTGGCCCGGGCAGCCTCCGTGCAGCTATTCCCCGAGCTGGAGTTGTTCGTGATCTACGCGGTGATGGCGCTCGTGCTCGCGTTCCGGCCGTACGGCCTATTCACGCGGGCGCAAGCCCGAAAGATCTGACGAGTAAGTCCCATGACGAGGAAGCACTGATGGCGGTGGACCACGGCACAGGCAGCATCACGCGGATCTGGACGATCGTGCTCACCGCGATTCTCGTACCGGCCGCATTCGCAATGCCGTGGCTGCCGCAATGGATCATGCCGTTCGTGACGACAGCGGTTGCCAAGGGTCTCGTCGTGCTCGGCCTTATGGTGATCTGGCGCGCTGGACTCGTGTCGTTCGGGCAGGCGCTCTACTATGCAATCGGCGGCTACACGGTCGGCCTGCTCGGCGTCTACGCGGGCATGACGGACATCTTCCTCGCCGTGTTGTTGGCAGGTCTCGCCGGCGGGCTCGTCGCGGCAGTCACCGGCGTCCTGCTCGCGCGCTACCGCGAAATCTTCTTCGCGATGCTCAGCCTCGCCTTCTCGATGATCCTCTACGGCGTTCTCGTCAAATCGGAAGCCCTCGGCTCGACCGACGGCATTCCCCTGAAACGGCCGACGCTGCTCGGCCAGACGCTGGAGCCGTCCACCCGGCTGCTCGTCGTCTACGTGATGACCATGGTGACCGCGCTGGCGTCCGGCCTGTTCATGCGGGTCTATCTGCGATCCAAAACCGGCGCACTACTCGAGCCGATCCGGGATAATGAGATCAGGGTCGAGTATCTCGGTGCTTCAGTGCGGGCGACGATCTACGGGATGCTGGTTTTGGCCGGTATCCTCGCGGGACTGGGCGGCGCGCTGACTGCGCTCGCCGTCGGCCACATCGACCCGACGATGGCCTACTGGACGATGTCGGGCAGCTTCGTGTTCGCAACCGTGCTGGCCGGCACCGGCTCCGTACTCGCACCATTCCTGGGCGCCTTGCTGTTCGAGATCATCCGCGTGGTCGCTTTGCAGCACTTCCCCGAATACTGGCAGCTCATTCTGGGCACCGCGTTGCTGTTGATCATCCTCTACCTGCCGGGCGGCATCTGGTCGTTGTTCGAACGCAAGCGCGCGGAGGCCGCATGATTAACGTCGCCCCCATCCTGGAAGTCCGCGATCTCGAACGCACGTTCGGTTCCGTCGTTGCCGCACGCGACATCTCGCTGGGGATTCCCGCCCACCAGACCGTCGGCATCATCGGCTCGAACGGTGCGGGCAAAACTACCTTCGTCAACATGATCACCGGCTATCTGAAGCCCTCCAAGGGCCAGATCATGTTCGAGGGCCGCGATATCACGGGCCTGCCCTCGCGCCAGATCATGAACCTCGGCCTGTCGCGCTCGTTCCAGGTGCCGCAGGTGTTCGCCTCGCTCACGGTGTTCGAGAACATGTGCATCGCGCTCGGCCTCGCGGAGGGCAAGCCGGGGCTGTTCAATCGCGCGGTGATGCCGCTGCGCACACCAGCGATCCTGGCACGTGCCGAGGAGATCCTCGCCCAGTTCAAGATCGCGGCCTACCGCAACGCGCTGACCGGCAAGATCCCGCAAGGCATCCGCAAGCTGCTCGATATCGCGATGGCCACCGTCGGCCATCCCCGCCTCGTGATGCTGGACGAGCCGACCTCGGGCATCTCGATCGAGGAAAAGTTCGGCCTGATGGACATCATCATGGGAGCCCTGAAAGCACGCGATATGACCGTGCTGTTCGTCGAGCACGACATGGAGATCGTGCGCCGCTACGCCGACCGCGTGCTCGCCTTCTATGAAGGCACCGTGATCGCCGACGGCGCGCCCGACACCGCGCTCGCCAACGACAAGGTCAAGGCCTACATCATCGGCGAGCATCACGTACAATCGTCGATACCAGCAGCGGGGGCCTGAGCGATGCTGCAGGTCACCGGACTCACCGCCGCCATCGGCGCCACCGAGATCATCCGCGATGCTACGCTCGCCGTCGCCGAAGGGCAGATGTGCGGCCTGATCGGCGTCAACGGCGCGGGCAAGACGACGCTCATGCGCGCGCTGATGGGCGCTGTGACCGCCCGCGGCACCGTCACGTTCTCAGGCGTCGACCTGCTGGCAGCCCCCGCCCACCAGCGCGCGGCCCTCGGCATCGGCTACATGCCGGAGGACCGCCGTCTCGTGCCGGAGTTCACGGTCGAGCAGAACATCCTGATGCCGACCTGGTCGATCGCGATCCCCGAGCACGGCAAGCGCCTGCAATGGGTCTACAGCCTGCTGCCGGAGATTGCCCGCTTCGAGGGCCGCCGCGCTTTCGAGCTTTCGGGCGGGCAGCAAAAGCTCGTCGCCCTAGGCCGCGCGCTGATGGCCGGTCGCCGCTTCCTGTTGCTCGACGAGCCGTTCGAGGGCATCGCGCCGGTGCTCGCCCAGCGACTCGCGCAGGTGCTGCTCGACCTCCGGCGCGAGCACGTGTCGGTGTTGATCGCCGAGAGTAACCGCACCCACGTCGAAGGCCTGCTCGATGCCACCTACTTCATCGAGCGCGGGGCCGTGCGGCAGGGTTGATCTTGGATGCGGCCAACCAACGGTGAATACAGGCTTAATAAAGCTGGCCTTTTCAAGCATCGCGAACCCAATTTTGGCCCCCGCCAGCCCTTCGTTAACCCTAGGTGAAGGGCGATGTAAATTTCCTGCCTACTGTGCGGATTTTTCACTTGCGTGAGGGGGGCGTTGGCCTCATAGGGGTCCCACTCCGTTCGTCCACCTGCCCCTAAGGTCAAGGACAAAATCCCCATACCCTCAAGGTAAGGAGCGGGCGGGTCACTTTCTATCTGCTGGTTGGGGAGGGTCTTATGGCCTATCAAGACGCCCTCTTCCAATTGGGGATGGACTTGACTCGTTCAAGCACCGCCCAAAAGGAAGATCATGGTGATGCCGCGCATGTTGTGCGGTCTGTGGACTCGGTTGCCGCTACTTTCACGGACATCGAGCGCTTTTCGGATCGGGATGGTTCCGGCTTCGCCGGCAGTCATCTCCTCATAGACTTGTTCGGCGCGTGCAGGTTGGACGACGCCGGGCATATAGAGCAGACGCTGGGGCGTTGCGTGGACGTGGCGGGTGCAAACCTGTTGCACGTGCACGTCAACTTGAGCGCTCCCGGCGGCGGGATATCTGCGTTCGCGGTCCTGGACCGTGGGCACATCTCGATTCACAGCCATCCCGACACGGGCTGCGCAGCGCTGGACGTGTTCCTGCGCGGCGACGCCAAGCCGGGCCGGTGTGTGGACGTGCTCGAAAAGGCGTTCTCGGCCGCCAAGGTCGTGGTCCGCCAACATCAGCGCGGCGACGTTGCCGTGCCGGCACATGAGGCGGCTGCCGCCTTGCGTGGCTCCGCCCGCGTAACCAAGACGCGCTCGAAAGTGCGGCGGGCAGCCTGATCCGCTCAGCTACGGACAACAAATCAGCGCGCATTCCGGCATCCCGGGATGCGCGTTTTTCGTTTCGCCCTCCCGCCTTCATGAACGATGATGGGGCACGAAAACGAATCGCATGCCCCGAAGGGGAGGTTACCCCATGCCTTCCGCGAATCAGCCGGACACCGCCAGCCCCATCACCAACCAGAGTGCCCCGCTCGAGGACGTGAACCTGTTCGCCCTCGATTTGGCGCTTCAGGAGACTGTGCAGCGCGAAGGCGGCCAGGCGGTCGCGGCGCGGCTCACGCAGTTCGGCGCCATCTGCGGCAGCCGCGAGGCGTTGGAGCATGGCCGTCTCGCCAACGAGTCCCCGCCGCGCCTCAAGACGCACGATGCCAAGGGCCGCCGCCTCGATGTGGTCGAATTCCACCCATCCTGGCACTGGCTGATGTCGACGAGCGCCACCCAGGGCCTCCACTGCGGCGCCTGGGCCCACCTCGACGGGGCAACCCTGCAGCGCGCCAACGCCAACGTCGAACGCGCCGGCGCCTTCTACCTCGCCGTGCAGATGGAAGCCGGTCACTGCTGCCCCATCACTATGACCAACGCCGCCATCCCCGTGATCCAGCAAGCGCCCGACGTCGCCAAAGCCTGGCGGCCCAAGCTCACCGCGCGCCAGTATGATCAACGCTTCCTGCCGCTGGCGAAGAAGTCCGCCGCCACCATCGGCATGGGAATGACCGAAAAGCAGGGCGGCACGGACGTCCGCGCCAACATCTCCCGCGCGGAGGCAGACGGGACCGCCTATCGCATCAATGGCCATAAGTGGTTCATGTCCGCGCCGATGTGCGACGCGTTCCTCGTACTCGCACAAGCGGCGGGCGGGCTGACCTGCTTCCTGCTCCCCCGCTTCCGGCCGGACGACACCGTCAACGGCCTGCATTTCCAGCGCCTGAAGGACAAGCTCGGCAACCGTTCGAACGCTTCGAGTGAGGTCGAGTTCCACGACGCCCACGCGGTGCGGATCGGTGAGGAAGGCCGCGGCATCGCCACTATCATCGAGATGGTGACGCACACGAGGCTCGATTGCGCGGTCGCATCGGCTGCACTGATGCGGCGCGCGGTGGCCGAGGCGATCCACCACTGCCGCCAGCGTTCCGCCTTCGGCCGGCCACTCGCCGAGCAGCCCATCATGGCCGCCGTTCTGGCCGATCTCGCGATCGAGGCGGAGGCCGCGACTGCGCTCGCCTTCCGACTCGCCCGCAGCTTCGATCGCGCCACCGATCCGCGCGCTGCGGCCTGGCGCCGGCTGATGACCCCCGTCACCAAATACTGGGTGTGCAAGGTCGCCCAAGGCGTAATCAGCGAAGCGATGGAGTGCATGGGTGGCAACGGCTACGTCGAGGATGGCGGCATGCCGCGCCTGTATCGCGAAGCCCCGGTCAACAGCATCTGGGAGGGCGCCGGCAACGTCCTGGCGCTCGATGTACTGCGCGTTCTGGAGAAGGACGCCGACGCCGTCGAAGCCGTGCTCGACGATCTCGGCCAGGCCGCCAGCCAGGACACCCATCTGAAAGCCGCGCATGAGCGCGTCAGCGGCATCCTGCACGAACCCCGCCTGCTCGAAGCCCGCGCCCGCGCCCTGCTCGAAGGCCTCGCCTTGTTGGCGGCCGGCTGCATCCTGCGCGCGCACGCCCCCCAAGCCGTGGCCGACGCCTTCATCGCCGCGCGTCTCTCGGGCGTCCCGCGTTTCACGTACGGGCAAGGGCTCGAGTGGTCCGATACCAAGGCGATCTTGGCGCGGGCGTTGCCAGGTTGAGCGCACCTTGTAGGGCGGGCAAGCGTGATCGCAGCCCGCCGCGTCTCGTGCGTACCCGGCGGGCTGCGCGCTCACGCACTTGCCCGCCCTACGCCTGGGACCGCCCCTACTTCCGCGCATCCAACGCCTCGATGGCCGCCACCGCCATATCGACAGCCGCCTTCGGCGCATTGATTGTTTCATGCACGATCTTGGCGACTTCTTCCGCGCTCATCGGATCGATGTCGATGTTGCGCGACCTCGCGTCCGCCATGAAGCCCTCGTCCTTCAGCACCGCCTCGAACGCCTTGCGCAAGATCGCCAGCCGCTCCGGCTCGACGCCTGGCGGTGCGACGAAGGGACGGCCCAGCGCGGTCGGCGACGTGATCAGCGCCAGCACCTGCCGCTGCCCTTCCGTCGTCGCGAACTCCGACAGCAACGGCACGTTCGGCAACCGGGCGTCGCGCTTCGCGCCGATCTGGGCGAGGACTTCGATCTTGCCATCCTTCAGCCACTCGGCGTTCTGGCTGAAGATCGACGTCAGGCCCAGCGTGCGCGCCTCCACCTCGCCGCGCTCCATCGCGATGTTGATCTCCTCCGAGCTGCGGTAGCCCATCACGATCTTGAAGCGCGTTCCCAGCGCCTTGTTCATGATCAGCGGGAAGATCACGATGCCGGACCCGGCACCGGTCCCACCGAGAACCACCTCGCGGCTCTTCAAGTCCTCGAACGTGCGAATGCCCGACGTCTTCCATACGACGACACCGGAGTTGTCCGGTCCCATCGATCCCAGCCAGTTGAACCTCACGGAATCGAATCGCACGCCCTTGCCGTTGAGCGCCTGATGCAGCGGCATCGCGTTGTGCAGCGAGGCGATCGCGGTGCCGTCCTTGGGCGCGATGTTGAACATGTGGTTGGTGGCGAGCACGTTGCCCCCACCCGGCATATTGACGACCACCATATTCGGCTGCCCCGGAATGTGACGCGGCATGTGCCGCGCCAACGCCCGCGCCGTCACATCGTAGGAGCCGCCCGCGCCAGTGCTCGTGACGATCGTGACCGTCTTGTCCTTGAACGGAGCTGGTGCTTGTGCAGTCGCGGGCGAAACGACGACGATGGCGCTCGCAGCAACGAGCATGCAACGAAGCATGGCGGCCTCCCCCAAGATCGACCCCATCGCTCGCGTGGCTTGGGCTGTCGCGTTCGAAGGACCTTAGGACAGATCGCAAAAAAGCTGAATCGTGATCTGTGTGCGTGCGACCGTGTGACTCGGCAGCGCGGGATTCCTTGTCCCGGCGAACAGTCGTACGCCGTTGCATGATCGACAGACAAGCCATTCGG
>CAMDPA010000108.1 GCA_945903565.1 Devosia equisanguinis
AAGGCATCGGCCGGATCGCCGCGCGGGTGTTCGAGCAGCTCGTCACGCACCCGCCGCGGACGATGCGGATGCTGGTCGACGAGACGAGGCGTTGTAGATGGTACGGGTCAGTTCAGAGGACGACCTGAGCCAAGGGGATAGGTATGCACTCCCTCGCCTTGACATAGTCTTGCGGAACACCGTGACCATTAATGTACAATGCACCGATATTGATTAAAGCGACATTGTCATCCTTTGCTGCAGCCTTCTCGTACCATTCCCTGGCCTTGAGATAATCCTGGCTAACGCCGCGTCCTTCGTCATACAGCACACCGAGGTTTCGCATTGCGTCCGCATCGCCCTTTTCCACTCCCTTTTCGTACCACTCTCGCGCCTTGACGTAGTCTTGCGGCACCCCCTGCCCATTGGCGTAGAGTACTCCGATAAGCGCTCTGGACTCCGCACTGCCTTTTTCTGCGGCCTTTTCGTACCATTCCCGCGCCTTGATATAATCCTGCGAAACGCCCTGACCGTTTGCGTAGAGTAGTCCGATAAGTCTCATGGCATCTGCATCGCCCAGCACTACTGCCTTATCGTAGAACTCTCGCGCCTTGGCGTAGTCTTGCTTGACGCCATGACCTTCGTCATACAGCAAGCCAAGCTGGCGTATCGCGTCGACATCGTCCCTTGCGGCGCCCTGTTCGTACCACACCCGCGCTTTTGTGTAATCCTGCGGTACACCCTCGCCATTGGCGTAGAGCAAGCCCACTCTAAACATAGCATCACCGTCACCCTTGGCAGCCGCCTTCTCGAACCACTCGCGTGCCAAGACATAAACTTTATGGACACCCTGACCGTTGATATACAGTGCACCAATATTGATCATGGCTGCTGTGTCGCCTCTCCCAGAGGCGTCTTCATATATCTCCCTCGCCCTCACAAAGTCTTGTGGCACACCATAGCCGTTGGCATATAGCAGGCCAATCCTGCTAACCCCCCTTGCCAAACCCATCTTTGCAGCTTTTTCATACCACTCACGGGCCTTCACGTAGTCTTGCGTCGACCCGAGACCTTTCTCATATTGATTACCGATGTTTAGAGCCCCGTATCCGCTCCCTTGCGCATTTGCTTTTTCAAACCACTCCCGCACCTTAACATAATCAAGCTTTACGCCAAGGCCATCGTTATGGAGAATACCCATGTTATTCATGGCATTTCCATCACCCGCCTTGGCGGCTTTTTCATACATCGCCCGCGCCTTGGCGAAGTCTCTTTCGACACCCCAACCGTTCTTGTAATAATAACCCAGGCTTCCAGCGGCCGCGGCATCGCCGATCTCGGCCCCCTTCTCGAACACAACCACCGCCTTTTTATATTCCTCGTCCCTGAACGGATAGCGATCCGACAGCGTGTAAATCAGATCCAACGAATTCTCGAGAATACTCTTAACGCGTTGCTTTTGCTGCTCGGCTCGAATACCGAGAAGGGCGGAGCTCACTCCAAAGACCGACACCAACGCAAACGCGAGTTTGCCCGCGCGCGCCCGAAGGCGCCGTGCCTCGGCGGCGTGCTTCAACGCTTCCTCGGCCTGCGTCAGAGCCTTGGCGCGTTCTTCCTGGGCGATTGCCATCGTTGCAAGCTGCCGGTGCTGGGCGTTGGTCCGCGCCGCCTCCTCCTGCTCGCTGGCACGGATGAAGTCGAGGTGTTCCGCAGTCGGCGCGGGTGCGTCATTCGGCTGTCGCGCGGCCCATATCTTGGCAGCCGCGACGTCGGTGCCAGAGAGCAAACGATTGACCGGCTTGCCGCCCGCCACCCATTCCCCCGCGCGCTGCAGAAGGCGCGTGTGCTCGCGCAACCAGTCCAGGTCGCTGTTGAGCGCGTTGACCAGACGCTGCAGCCCCGTCCCAAAGCCAGACCCAGGCGCTTTGGGATCGGCGTAAAAGTAGATGTAGTTGAGTTCCCGCAGGCGTTGCGGCGGCGGATTGCCATCGAGCGGGCGGCAATTCACGGGAATGATACGCTTCCCGAACCGGGCGGCTTCCTCCACCTCCCAGCCGCAGATCTCAGACTTGGCCGACGACGGCGACAAGACGAAAATAACCGTATCCGCGTTGCGGATGAGATCGCCAAGCCGCTTTTTCCAATCCTCACCGCCGGAAATGCCCTGCCGGTCTATCGTGCAATCGAAAGAGTATAGATCCAGAGCCGCATCGAGCTGGTCGGCAAAATCCAAGTCGTCCCGGCTTTAGGAAATGAAAACCCTGAGCTTGCCAGCCGCACTGGGTTGTTTGGCGTTGAGATGTGTCGGCCCCGGCAGCAAAGTGACCACTGAACCGCCCGCTGAATGTACCTTGGGATCAACGTCTTGCATGACTGGAACCACGCGTAGCTAATAGCCAACAAATTGCATGCGGCATTATGGCATAGCCCAAAGTGCAGGGCATCCAGATTTTGCGTACAATGGATACTTTTGGAAACACCAGATACGTTTTGGCCTCAGACGGCCGCGGCGACCAAACAGCAGCTCAACCCGATGCATGGGGCCCCCCGGGATGTGCTCCCTGCTTGGCTCTCTACCCCCATCGGGGGAGTGTCCCCCCTTGACCGCTAGCCTACTTTGGTCTCAAGCGGCTCTCCGCGTCGATATGCGATGACGGAGACCTCATGGGGGACTTCATGCAGCGAAATGAGTTCGGACTTGGTGCCACGGTACTCCTTTGGGCCGCGACCACTCTAACCGGCGCCACCGGGGCCGTAGCCCAGGACGACACCTTCTATGCCGGCAAGACTGTAACGATCGCGGTCGGCTTCTCGCCGGGCGGCGGCTACGACATCTACGCCCGCACACTCGCCCGCTATCTCGGCGCGCACATCCCCGGCAAGCCGACGGTGATCGTCCAGAACATGCCGGGCGCTGGCAGCCTCACATCCGTGCGCTGGCTCGATGGCCCCGCACCCAAGGACGGCACGGTCATCACCGCCTTCAATCCCGGCGTGATCACGGATTCGCTGACGAGCCCGGAGAAGATCAAAGTCAAGTTCACCGATTTCAATTGGCTCGGCAGCATCACGCGGGATGTGCGCCTTTGCTATGCGTGGCATGCAGCCCCGATCAAGAGCGTGCAGGATCTCCACGACGGCAAAGAGTTCATCATGGGCGCGACCGGCACCAACACGTCGAACTACGTGAACGGCGCGGTGCTGCGCAACCTGTTCGGCTTCAAGGTACGGCAGATCACCGGCTTCCCCGGCTCCAACGAGATGCGGCTGGCGACCGAGCGCGGCGAGCTCTACGGCGACTGCGGCTCCTGGAGCAGCATTCCCGCCGATTGGATCAAGGGCAAGCGCATCACCCCGATCGTCAGCTTTACGACGCGGCGGCTGCCTGAAATGCCCGCCGACCTGCCGTTCATTGGCAATTACGCCAAGACCGAGGAGCAAAAGCAGATCCTCAACATCGTCATCGCCGCGGGCGAACTCGGCCGCCCCTACATCATGTCGAAGCAGGTTCCGCCCGCCCGTGTCGCGATCCTTCGTTCCGCGTTCGACAAGACGATGAAGGATCCGGCGTTCATTGCCGAGGCCGCCAAGCAGGACCTTCCGGTCGATCCGGCAACCGGCGACGAGGCGCAGAAGATCCTCGAGTCGATCTACGCCGCACCGGCAGAATACGTCGAGAAGGCGAAGAGCGTGATGAAGTAGCGCGACCGACCTACGGTTCGTCACTGTCGAGCGGCACTTCATTGAGGCCGCTCGCGCGTCGCGCCCGGTTGATCCGCTCCAGCGCGTCGAGCAAGCGGTGATGGTCATCCTTCATCAGCGCCTTGCAACGCCCTGACGTCAGCATTTCCGCCAGCTCCATGTGAAGGCGCGTGTACTCGCCCAATGCGGTGACATTCACCTCATTGGCAGCCGGGGCGGCGTCTGCGTCAGTACCGCCGCCCAGCTTTGACACGAGCACGTGCCGAGCCGCCGCCTGCCTGATTTGATGCGAGAAGCCTTTTTGCGGAGACGTCTCGCGCACCAGCTGCCGTAAGTCCGACGTGCTCCATCCCAACAGCCCGTATTCCCGAATACAGGCGTTCACGTCGTCCATCGTCACATCGGTCATGATCTTCTCAGCTCCTGCGAGCGACGCGGCGGCGTTCCCACCGCTTCGTTCTATCGGGCCGGAGAACGCAGATGATTCGGGGCTGAAGTTTGTCACCGATCCGCGGAAACTCAGCCGATCCCTAATAGCCGCCGCAGCTCCTCCAATCGCGCCGTTCGATCGGCAGTGGCGTCGCCCGGCGCGTCCATCCGCGCGCCAAGCTCGCCCGCCCAGCGCTGCCGGGCGACGATCGCGGTCGACATGGTGGGGTCCAGGCCCGCGTCGGCGACGGTCTTGGCCACCTCCTCCATCTCTTCGGAGCGGCGGCGGCCATGATGCAGCGTGCGCGACAGCATGTAGCGCCCGGTCTTGTCCCAGTCCTGGCCGGGGAACATATCCTTGAGCGATGCCAGCACGTCATCCGTCACGCCGTAGTGATGGCTCGCCAGCAGGCATTCCGCCACGAGCGACTCGATGCCCTTGATCATCACGCTGCGGCACATCTTGACCGACGACGCCGCCCCGACCCGATCGGCATACTTCCGCGCCTTGAAACCCAGCGGCGCGGCGACATCGAGAAACGCCGCGGTGTGCGCCCCGCCGAGCAGGATCGGTGTTCCGATACCCTTGGGGTGGATCGGCGACATCACGGCCGCCTCGACATAGCGGCCACCGGCGGCTTCCACGATCGCTGCCGCCTCCTGCTTGGTGCGCGGCGCGACAGAATTCACGTCAAGATACATCGTGCCACTTGCCAAACCCGGCGCGGTCGCCCTGGCCGCATCGAGCGCGGAACCCGCCGTCACCGCGCAGATCGCCAGCGTGGCGCGTTTGGCGGCCTCCGGCGCCGAGCCCGCAACGGTGACATCGAGCGCCTTGGCCGCTTGCGATTGCGGGCTGTCCGGCTTGCCAAACGCGACATCATAGGCCGTGATCGCCTTGACGCCTGCCGCTCTCAAATCGGTCGCCAGCGCCTGGCCGACTTCGCCGAGCCCGATCAGCGCCACGCTCAGGTTTGCTCCAGCGGTCATAGCGCCCTCGTTCTTTCATCGCTGAGTAGATCGAATTTTCCAACGCAATGGCGCAATTGTCCCTCCTCTTCAATCCCCCGTCCCTGGTGCATACCGCTCGGCATCGTACTATAGGAGGCGCGTTCAGATCAGCACGAAGGGCGTGACCCATGTCGAATTCCGGCCCCCCCAAGGCCTATCCGGTCTCCTGGGACCAATTCCACCGTGACGCCCGCGCGCTCGCCTGGCGGCTCAGCACCAAGGGACCGTTCGAAGCGATCGTCACGATCACCCGCGGCGGATTGGTGCCAGCCGCGATCGTCGCCCGCGAGCTCGAGGTGCGCGTGATCGAGACCGTCTGCATCGCCAGCTACGACTTCAAGAAGCAGGGCGATCTCCAGGTGCTCAAACCGGTCGCGCCTGCGATCATGAAGATCGGCGACGGCAAGGGCAAAGGTATCCTCGTCATCGACGACCTCACCGATACCGGCAAGACCGCCAAGATGGTGCGCGAGATCCTGCCGAACGCCCATTTCGCCGCGATTTATGCCAAGCCCATGGGCGCGCCGATCATCGACACCTTCATCACCGAGGTCAGCCAGGACACCTGGATCTACTTCCCCTGGGACATGGGCCTCTCCTACCAGGAACCGATGCGCAAAGGCGGCTAACCGGCGACGATCGTTACAAAGCCGAAATCGAAACGATGTATTACCGTTTCTGACGAATAAGGACACCTACGGTAGATGCCGAAGGCACTAGCAGACTAGGCCGGAAAGCATATATATACTCACGCTGGAGACCACCGCCACAGAGGCGGAAGAAGCTCAAAGGGAGAAGCACGAGATGTTTTCTATTCGCAAACTGGCGCTGTCGCGGGCCATGATGGCCGGACTAGCCATTGCTGGTACGATCGCGTTGGGCCTCAGCACTGCCGACGCCCGCGTTGGTGGCAACAAGGATTCGGGCAGCCGCGGCTCGCAGACGCAAGCCGCCCCGCCCGCAACCAATACCGCGCCGCGCGCGGCTCAACCGATCCAGCGTTCCACCGTGCAGCCGTCCGCCGTCAATCCTGGCCGCGCGGGCGCTGCTCCGTCGCGCTTCGGTTCGGGCTTCGGCGGCATGCTGATGGGCGGCCTGCTCGGCGCCGGCCTGTTCGGCCTGCTCTCTGGTAGTGGTCTGTTCGGCGGCGCCGCCGGTATGGCGGGCATGCTCGGGTTGCTGCTGCAGGTCGCACTGATCGGCGGCGTGATCTGGCTCGCGGTGTCGTTCTTCCGCCGCCGTCAGGCAGCACCGGCTACCGGCCCGATGGCCAACGCTATGGCCAGCCCTATGGAACGTCAGAGCATGATGGGCCAACAGCCCATGCAGCATGCATCGACCCCGGCCGGCAGCTTCGCTGGCCCCGCCGCCGCCGCTCCCGTCAACGTGCAGCCGCTCGCCATCGTCCAGGAAGACTACGAGGCGTTCGAACGCCTGCTGGTCCGGATCCAGGATGCCTACGGCAAGGAAGACCTCGCCAGCCTGCGCGCCGTTGCGACGCACGAGATGGCCAACTACTTCGGCGAGGACATCGCCGAGAACCAGCGCAAGAAGCAGCACAACCTCGTCTCCGACGCCAAGCTCCTTCAGGGCGATCTGTCGGAATCCTGGCGCGAGCAGGATGCCGAGTACGCAACGGTCTCGATGCGCTTCTCGATCCTCGACACGATGGTCGAGCGTGGCACCGGCCGCGTGCTCGGGGGCAACTCCGAAGTGCCGACCGAGGCGACCGAGTTCTGGACGTTCGTCCGCCGCCCTGGCAGCAACGCCAACGGCTGGAAGCTTTCCGCGATCCAGCAGACGGTTTGATCTGCGCCGCGCAAGCGGATGCAAAGATGGAGGGCCAGGCCGCAAGGCCTGGCCCTTTTTTGATTGGGCCAGATTGGTTCGTAGGGTGCAATTGCGATAGCGTATTGCACCGTTGCAACGTCGCCGGTGCAATACGCCAAAGTTGGCTATTGCACCCTACGGCGTAGAGATTTTCACCTCGGCACCGCATGCCCCAGATGCTCGCGCAGCGTCGTGCCGGTGTATGCCTTCCGGTAGACGCCGCGGCGCTGCAGCTCGGGCACCACGAGGTCGACGAAGTCGTCGAACGCGCCGGGAAAATACGCCGGCATGACGACGAAGCCGTCGGCACGCTCGGATACGAACCACTCCTCCAGGATGTCGGCGATCCGCTTTGGTGTCCCGTAGATGACCCAGTGACCGCGCGCGGCGGCCGTCACGTTGTAGAGATCCCGCAACGTCATCTTCTCGCGCCGGGCGAGATCAAGCAGCGTCTGCGAAAACGCCTGGCCGCCCTTGGTCAAGGGTAGATCGGGCACCGGGCCGTCAAGCGGATAGGCGGATATGTCATGACCGATGCGATGCGACACCAGCGTGAGCGCATTGGTCGACGACAGCCAGCCCTGCAGCTTATCGAGCTGCGCCTTCGCTTCAGCATCCGTCTTGCCGATGATCGGCATTACGCCCGGGAGAATCGGCACATCCTTCGGCTGTCGCCCGTGCTTGATCACGCGGGATTTCAGGCTGTCGTAGGCCGTCTTGGCCGATGCGGCATCGCCATTGATCACGGAAAACACCAGATCGGCTGTGCGAGCAGACAGGTCCTGTCCGGGCGGCGAGCCACCAGCCTGAATGATCAGCGGGCGGCCGTGCACGGAGCGCTCGATATTGACCGGCCCCTTGACCTGATAAAACCGCCCCTTGTGATCAAGCGCGCGAATTTTCGAGGGATCGAGGAACTGGCCGGTCTCGCGGTTGCGCACGACGGCACCCTCGTCCCAGCAGTCCCACAAGCCCCGCACGACATCCACGAACTCGTTGGCCACCTCGTAGCGCTGATCGTGATCGGCGAGCTGCCCCTTGCCGAAGTTCTGCGCCGCCTTGTCCTGCGAGGTGGTGACGATGTTCCAGGCCGCGCGACCACCGCTCAGGTGGTGCAGGCTCGCGAACGTACGCGCCACCGTGTAGGGCTCACTGAAACTCGTCGAGACCGTCGCGCCCAGCCCGACATGCTTCGTCGCGACGCCGAGCGCCGCGATCAGCGTCGTCGGCTCGAACCGCGTCACGAACGAGGGATGGTCGCCCGCGTCAAACGACAGGCCGTCCGAGATGAAGAACAAGTCGAACTTGCCGCGCTCGGCGGTTTTTGCGCCGGCCTCGATCACCGAGAAATCGCAGTTGCTGGTGGCGGCACCGGGATAGCGCCAGCCGGCGGTGTGATTGCCCGTGCCGAGCCAGAATACGCCCAGATGCATCTGACGTTTCGATGCCGTCATGAACGCGGTCTCCTCTTGCCAATATCACCCTGCGGGTGATTGCGAGAGGCTTTCAGCCCCTCGCGCTCCCCAGACCAGGGCGGAGCCCTGGACCCAGCCCTTAGTGCGACGCCTTCGCTTCGTAGGTCATCAATTCGGCCAGTGTCGATCCGTTGGCCAGCGTGTCGATGCCCGCCACCGCCTCGAGCAACCGGTCCTGCTCGCGCTTGGCGATCGCGCCTTCCGCGCACATGCGGAACTTGCCCTCCAGGTCGGCGTCGCTGATCGGATTGAGCGGGCCGCCGCGATACTTCTCGTCCGCCCACTGCGTAAGCGTGCGGCCGTCCTTGGTCGTCACCTCGATGCGCGAGCGGATGAGATCCCAGCCCTTCGCGTCGATCTCTGCGTCGTTGATGAGGTCGGTGCGCTTCTGCAAATCCTGCATCTGCGGGCCCGCCACGAACGCGTCCATGAACTCGTGATGGCTCGCGCGCCGCTTGATGATGATCATCGCCAGCAACGCCGGCATCGAGAACTTCGCCTGCAGGTGGTTCTTCGCCAGCGGATAACGGATCGGCTCCAGGATGTTCTTGCCCGCGAAGAACTTCACGCGCTCGACCTGCTCAGGTTTGAGGTCGTGCTTCAGAACCAGCGCCAGCATCGCATCCATCGACTGATGCGTGACGATGCCCGACGGATACGGCTTGATGCTGACCCCAGGGTCCGCAATGGTCCACGTCTTGCCGAAGCCCTGCGAAATCTTCTCCGCTGTGAAGCCCTCACCCATCACGTTGAGGAAACCCCACTGGCCATCGAGCGCGGCCGGATCAGCCGTGAACCCGCGCGCCGCCAGCAGCGCCGCCGTGACACCGTTCTCGGATGCGCGGCCGACATGCAGCGGTTTCGTCATGGTGCCGAAGTTGCAGCGGATACCGGCCGCAAAACTCGCCGCCATGCCGAGTGCGTGCAGCAGCTTGTCGCCCTTGAGGCCGAGTAACTTGGCCGCCGCCGCCGCCGCGCCGAACGTGCCGACAGTGCCGCTCGAATGATTGCCGCGCCGGTAGTGCTTGGGCAGCATCCACTCGGAAATCTTGCACTCGACCTCGAAGCCTGTCTGGAAGGCGAGCATCAGCGCCTTGCCGTCGACGTTGCCGAGCCGCTGCGCAATCACCAGCGCTGCCGTCAGTGGCGGCACGGACGGATGCGTCAGCAGTCCATAGATATGCGCGGGATCGAGGCTCACCTGCGTGTCGTCCCAGTCGTGCGCATGTCCGGCAGTGCCGAGCACGCGGGCCGCGAGCGCTGCCGGCACCTTGGCCTTGCCGCCCGATAGCACGAGAGCATCGGCCTTGCCGCCGGTCTCGACGGCATCGGCCGCGAGCAACTGCACGGTCGGCTCCAGGCCGCCCGCGAGATAAAGGCCGAGTGTATCGACCATGCAGCGCTTGCCGATGCGCAGGCCTTCAGCCGGAATATCCTTATACGCCACGTTCTCGATAAAGCGCGCCGCGTCTGCCGTGATGTTGGTGTCGGTCATGTTCTTCTTCAACCTATTGCCGCTCGATCTTGTTCTGCTCGATCACTTTCGCCCACCGGGCGATCTCGGATTTCATCAGGTCGCCCATCGGCCCAGGCGCGCCCGGCTCCACCGAGATGCCCAGGTCCAGCAGCCGCTTCTTCAGTCCGGGATCGGCCGCCGCATCATTGAGCGCCTTGTTGAGAATGGCGATCGTGCCAGTCGGCGTACCCGCTTTCACGAACAGCCCGTTCCATGCCACGACGTCCATATCGCCGCCACCAGCCTCCTTGACGCCGGGGATCGCGGGCACCGCCGGAGAGCGCTGCGCCGACGACGCCGAAAGCACGCGGATCTTGCCGTCCTCGGCATTACCCTTCAGCGCCGACCACCCCTCGACCGTCAGGTCGATGTCGCCACGGATCAGCGCAATCAGCAGGTCGGGCGTCGTCTTGAACGGCACCCACGCGAAGTCGATGCCGGCCGACGATTTCAGCAGCAGCGCGGTGAGATGCTGCGTGCTGCCCGTCGTTGTCGTGCCGACGTTGAGCTTGCCCGGCTGCGCCTTGGCCGCCTTCACGATATCGCCGAGGGTCTTGTGGGGGCCATCGCCGCGCGTGGCGAAAAAGAACTCGAACTGGCCGAGCTTGGCCACCGGCGCGAAATCAGTGACTGGATTGTAGGACATCGACTTGAGCAGAGTGGCGCCAATCGCCGTGCCGTTGGTCAGCATCATCATCGTGTAGCCGTCGGCCGGGGGCTGCAATGTCGCGCGCGCAGCCGCGTTCCCACCCGGCCCAGGCATGTTCTCCACGACGATGCGCTGCCCCAGCCGCTCGCCCATCTTCTCCGCCACCAGCCGCGCCGTGGTGTCACCGACCCCACCAGCGCCCAGCGGTATGATCAGCTTCATGGGTTGGCTCGGAAACGCCGATTGCGCCGCTGCCGCACTCGGCACCAACACGAGCCCGGAGAGAAGAACCTGCAGGCCCTTGCGTACGGAAATGGTTGATTTTCTCACGCCACGTCTCCCCGAAGCATCCGTTCGCGTCCCACATAGACGACGCGCGCCACTCAGCACAACTACCGCAATTCCCAATGCCGCACCCGGCGAAAATCGCGCCCCACCTTCGGAAAGTGCTTAAGCCATCATTGCGCGGCATACGCCTGCGGGCCTAGCATTGGCCTTGCCACCGGCCGCAGTCGCGCCGACGGCCCAAAGAACGAACACGGAGGAACTCACATGAAACTGCAAGCCTGCCTCGCAGCAGCCGCTGCATTTGCCCTCGCATCAAGCGCCCCAGCCTTTGCCCAAGCCCCCCCCGACTACGGCCTGCCCATCAACACAGCGCAAGCCAAGGCGGCCGCCGCTGCGGCCATCGCCGAGATGGCCAAGAACAACTGGAAGATGGCCGTCAGCGTCGTCGATTCCGGCGGCAACCTCGTCTACTTCGAGAAAGTCGACGGCACGCAGCACGGCTCGATCGAGATCTCCCAGAAGAAGGCCCGCGCTGCCGCCAACTTCCGGCGCAACACCAAGGCGTTCGTTGACGGCCTCGCCGGCAATCCCGGCCTGCCGACGCTCCCCGGCGTGATCATCTCCGAAGGCGGCGTCCTCGTCGTTGCCGGCGGCAAGATCATCGGCGCGCTGGGCTGCTCGGGCGGCACCGGAGCACAAGACGGCGTTGCCTGCGGCGCAGGTGCGGCGGCAGTAAAGTAATCTGTCTTTGGGGTCAGACCCTGCGGGTCTGACCCAGGGCGCGCACGTCAACCCTCGATCACCTTCGCCACGCGCTCGAACATTGGACGGCCTGCGCGGCCGAATTCGTCGAGCACGTTGAAATGATGAAAACCCGGCGCGGCGCTCTCAGTCACGTCCGCGCCCTTTTCACGCCAGGCCGCGATCAGCTCCGTGGTGTGACGCACGAATTCCGGCGCTTCCTGATCACCTACCGTGGCGTTGAGCGTCACGTGCGCGCGTGGCGTCAGTCGCAAGGGAGACAGGGGCGCGATATCGCCCGGCTGGATCTTGAGGTCCTGGTTTACTTTCACCATCGCCAGCGGTTCCAGATCGTACAAACCGCTGACGCACGTCGCACTCTTGACGAGGCCGGCCGGCCCACCCAGCGCCGCGAAATCGGTGGCTGCCATCATCGCCGCGAGATGCCCACCGGCCGAATGCCCCGCGACATGAATACGTGCGGGATCAAAGCCCAGCGCCGCAGCGTTGTTCGACAGATGCACCAGCGCCCGCCGCACCGAGCCGACGATATCGCCGATACGAACCTCCGGGCACAGCGGATACCCGATCGAGGCGAACGCGATCCCGCGCTTCGTGAACGCCGGCGCCATCCAAGCAAATTCATCCTTGGCGCGCTGTTTCCAATAGCCTCCGTGAATGAACGCCATCAACGGCGCGTTTGGGCTGGCTGACTGGAACACATCGATCTTCTCCCGCGTGTGCGGGCCATACACGACGTCGAGCTTTGCCTTCGCCGCCTTGCGCACCTCCGCCGCCTCGGCACCGACACGCTTCTGGCGTGCATCGCGCGTTGCGGTCAGCTCAGGGCTACGCGCGCCGCTGTCGTATTGAAGCTCGAGCTCGGCCTGCGTGTAGTGCCGAAATACCTTCATCGCCGTTTCCCCCTCCCGCCGTGACCACAACGGCCAGCTATACCTGCGGATTGGCCTTCAGATAGGCGTCCATGATCTCGCCGCCGGTTGCGAACCACACACCGTTGCGCTTCCTCATTTCAGTCAGCGCGCGCTGGAGGTATTTGATCCGCAGCGGCTGCCCCACGATCATCGGATGCAACGGAATACCCATCACGCGGGGATGCTTGCGGCTATCAGAAAGCAAGGTCTCGAACTGATCCATCAACGACCGGTAGTACTGCTCGCCGGTGTAGCCCTTGCGGATGAACAAGGGGATGTCGTTGATCTCCATGCAGTAGGGGATGCCGTACATCTTCCCCTTCTTGACCTTCATCGGATACGGCTGATCGTCGATGTTCCAGTCGCCGCAGTAGGTCACGCCCTCTTCGGCAAGGATATCGAGCGTATTGTGCGTCTCGGCGAGACCTGCACCCAGCCAGCCCCGCACCTTCTTGCCGGTCGACTTCTCGATCGTCCGCAAGACCGTCTGGATCACCTCGCGCTCTTTGTCGGGCGGCAGGTTGGCGAGCGTTTCGCTATTGGTGACACCGTGCCCCATGAACTCCCAACCGCGCTTTTTCATTTCGTCGACGGCCTTGGGGTGCTCGTCGCACACCTTCGAATTCAACGCGACCGTGGCCTTGATACCTGCCCCATCGAGCACGTCGGCCAGCCGCCACAAGCCGACGCGCATGCCGTACTCGCGCCAGCCGTAGTTGATCGGATCAGGCACGACGTTGGCGGGGTTGGGTGAAACGCCGATGCCGAACGCCGAGTCGTAGTTCCAGACCTCGACGTTGGGTGCGACCCACACGGCCAGCGTCTTCTTGTCGGGCCACGTGTAAGGCTTCCGCTCGAAGATAAAGCTGTCTTCGTAGCGGTCCGCGCGGCGAAACGGTTTCAGCAAGCCCTGCGCGCGGGCGACACTGGGCAACGCAACGCCAGCCGCGACACCGGCCCCCGCCACCAACAAGCCGTTCTTCAAGAAGTTCCTGCGATCGCTGCCTGCACCCATGACGCACCACTCCGTTCAAGGCATTCGCGGCATCCCGGCGATCTGTTCGCCTGCGCGCCATTGAACGACCCCTGCGCCCGTTTGGCAACAATCTCGTGGAAAGTGGTTCACCATAGGCTGGGTCAAGGCACGCATTTCTGCGGGCCACGACCCAGCAATCCGCTGTATCCCGGGAATGCTGGGTCGCGCGAAGTGCTTGACCCAGACTGTATGTCCCTTCCACGAACGAGGCGACTCACCCCCGATGTGGGGTCGAGGGTTACCCGGATTGGCCGGGCAGAGCCTCACACAAGGAGGGTGAGTCATGGGTGATCATAGCGAAGCTT
>CAMDPA010000109.1 GCA_945903565.1 Devosia equisanguinis
CGGCGCTACGCGCCACCTCCCCCGCAAGGGGGGAGGACAATCCATCGACCGATTCACTTGAAATCGAAATCGCTCTAGCGCGCACGCGGCAGTGATTCATACGCCGAGCCACCGCCCGCTGCCACCGCCGCGACCTACTTGCCGACCGCCGTGCGGATCTCCTGATCGGGCTTGCCCTGGGCGCACATGCCGGCGGCCATGACGGCTTTCTCCGAGAGGCCGTGATAGTCCGGCGGCTGGGCCGTCGCTTCGATCAACTGCACGTGATGGCCGAGGCTGGCGAGCTTGTCCGCCCACGCCTTCTGCTCGCTGAAGGGTGTGACGGTATCTCTGGCGTCACCGATCACGAAGCTGCGACGCTCGGCCGATTTAACGATGTTCTCGGCGGCCCGCATCGGCACCAGATAGCGACGCCCGGGATCGCCGAAGATGTTGGTCGTCGACGTGCCGCCGCCCTGCAGCCGCGGCAAGTCGAACGCGCCCGAGCCCATCGCCGCGCAATGGATGTCGCGACGGCCCAGCACCATCAGCTGCGCGATGATGCGTGTGCCGCCGGATTGCCCCGCCAGCGACAGACGGCGGATCGACAGCTTCTCCTTCACCGCATCGAGCGCGCCGTCGATCACTTTGCCTTCGTCGCGCCGTCCGCCGAGCAGGTGGAAGCCGCTCGAGCCCATCAAGCCGGGACGGCCGATGATGACGAGGGGAACGCCCGCGCGATCGGCCCAGGTGTCGGCGCGGCGCTGGTAGTTGGTGCGCGCGCTGTCCTGGGTCTCGGCAGCGAGTTGGTTTTCGGGAATATCGCCGCTGAAGTAGACGATTGCGGTGTCGGCGCCCTGGGCCTTGGCCGAGGCGACGTAGGCGATGCACTCGACGCCGTCGTCCAGCGTCACCCACACGCGGTCTTCCAGACGCATGCAGTCCGCGCGCGTGAGTTGCACCGTCCGCGCATCGGCGCCGACGATGATGTTGCGCAGGGCGACCGGCGCCTTGTTGGCCTCCGGCGCCGGTGTGAACGCCTTCCAGCCGATCAGTGCGGCCGCGACCACGCCGAGCCCCAGCCACATACTCTGGGGCCCGAGAAAACCGCCGTGTTCCGACATTCGGTATCTCCGTTGCCTCGCCTGAACTCAATCCGCGAGCAGCTGTAGCACCAGTTTCGCCGTCGCCTCGCCAGCTTCCATCGGGGCCGAGTGGCCCGCACCGCTGACGATCTGCAGCCGGCCGTTCGCGCCTGTCAGACCTTGCGCGTAAGCGTCGCCGTGCGCGCGCGGCACGAAGCCGTCGTGCTCGCCCCATATCACGGCGGCCGGCATCCGCGCACGATGCAGCCGGTCGCGCAGCGCTCTATCGTAGAAGTAGGGCGGCTTGAAGCCGACGAACGAGCCGAATCGCAGCATCTGGTAGCGGCGCACATCCTCCTCGATCGGGCCGCGCTTGTCGGGGTAATAGCGCAGCGCGGGCGCTGTATCGCGGCTGGCGAACAGCATCTCGCGCAACGTGGTGTAGTCGACGCCGCGCTCGGGCTGGGCGTGCATGAAGACGTCGCCGATATGGCTGCCGGGCACGAACAAGCCGCTCGCGCCGATCAAGGCGAGCTTGCCGATGCGCTCAGGGATCAGCACCGCCAACTCGGCCGCGATCCACCCGCCGGTGCAATGGCCAACGAGATCGATCGTGTCGAGGCCCAGCGCGTCGATCACTTCGAGATAGTGGAACACCACATCCCCGATCGCGCTGCCTCCGGGCAACTCGTCGCTGGCGCCGACGCCGGGATGAGCCGGGGCGATCAGCCGGCCGGCGCGGGCCAACGCGGCATGGAAGGCCAGCGGCTCGGCTGAAACCGCGTGCAGGTCCGCGAAGCCGTGCAGGTACAGGATCGGCTTGCCTTTGCCGGTTTCGTACAGTTCGACCTTGCGGCCGCGAACATCGATCGTGCGCATCGCCATCAGGCCATCTCCATCTCGGGCATGCCGTCGAACTGGCCCGCGAACAGGCGCTGCGATTCGGCTTTCAGGCGTGGCGCCACCTGCTCCTGGAACAAGCGCATGCTCTTCTTCGCGTGCGCATCGCTCATGTTGCCCATGTGGAACTGGATCAACAGGTGGCCGACCGGGGCGTGCTTCAGAATATCCGCCATGCGCTCGTAGACCGTATCGGGCGAGCCGACGATGATCGATTGCGAGCGCTGCAGGTCGTCCCACCCCTCGCAGTCGCCCAGCAGCGGCGTGGTCGGATCGCTCGTCTTGAGATACTCGCGCCATTCACTCGCGGGAATGTAGGGAATGCCCGGCCCGAACGTGAGCTGCCGGCCCTCGCGGCGCATGTGACCCTTCAGGCAGTTCTTGAGAAAGTACCAGATGCCCTCGCGCGATTCTTCCTGCGCGATCGCGTCGGTCTCGCCGACATAGACCGACATCAAGATGCCCATCCGGAACGGCTGATAGCGCGCGCCGTGCTCCTCCAGCACCTTGGCGAAGGCGCGCTGCGACTTGCCGGTCGCGCCGCCGTGACTGCGCGAGGACAGGAAATAGCAGTAGCCGTGCTTGGCGATCTCGACGAGCGTCTCGTGCGAGCGTGAGCCTGGGATCCAGATCTGCGGATGGGGGTGCTGCGTCGGCTGCGGCCACGGGTTCACGTAACGCAGCGGATAGTGCTCACCCTCGAACGCGAACGGCCCCGGCTTGGTCCAAGCCTGCTGGATCAGATCGATAGCCTCCCAGAACTGCGACCGCGAACCCGCCGAGCTGACATCGTAGTTGAACGACTCCGGCCCCGAGCCCGGCGCGAAGCCGGCGATGATCCGCCCGTCCGACATGTTGTCGAGCATCGCGTACTCTTCCGCCACGCGCAGCGGATTGGCATGCAGCGGAAGCAGATTGCCGAGCACCACGATCTTGCCGCGGCTGGTGCGCTGCGTCAGCGCCGCCGCGATGATGTTGGGCGAGGGCATCAGCCCGTAGATGTTCTGGTGGTGCTCGTTCAGCACCATGCCGTCGAAGCCGATCTCGTCGGCGTAGGCGAGCTGGTCGATGTATTCCTTATAGAGCCCGCGGCTTCGCTGCTTGTCCCACAGATCGTTCGGCACCGTGACCCAACCGGTATCGTAGCGCCCGTCGAAATCGGCGGGCAGATGCGGGTAGGACATGAAATGCCAGCAGTAAAGCTGCACGGGCTTGACCATCGCGGGCGGTCTCCTGAAGTTGCGGCTGGCAGATGCAAATTCATGCCGATGGCATGCCGACAGAACACGACTTTCGCAAACTGGAACCAGCGGTGCAAGCGGCAGGCTGGTAGGTCGGTGCTGAGCGCCGTTTGCGCAAAGCCCGACATTTCCCAGCGATGCGTTAGGCCTGGTGCGCGGTGGCGCGGATATGCGCCGATTTACATGTGGGTACTGTTGCGATTGGCTTCGCCAACGAGGGCCTACTCTCTCGCTTTGACGGCTGAGCCGTCGGGGCCCTCGTGCCCGCGCCAGGGGCGTGCCCCTGGACCCGCCATATTGGGTCGAGACCAACTCTTCTGCTTATATTCCTTCCCGTCATGGCCGCGTCGAGAGGGAATGTCGGGCTTCGCGCCAAGGGCGCTCAGCGCCGACCTATCTGCCCATCTCCCAAGCAGCACCTACTCCGCCGTCCAGCCGCCGTCGATCGAGTAGTTCGCGCCGGTGATGGGGGCGGCGGCTTCCGTCGCGAGGAACACCGCGAGGGCTGCGACCTGCTCGACCGTCACGAATTGGCGGGTGGGCTGGCGGGAGAGGACCTTGCGTTTGGCGTCGGCCTCGGAGATGCCCTCGGATTTCGCGAGGTCGGGGATTTGCTTTTCGACCAGCGGCGTCCACACGAAGCCGGGCGAGATCGCGTTGCACGTCACGCCCTGCTCGGCCAACTCCAGCGCCACGGACTTGGTGAGGCCGGCGAGGCCATGCTTGGCCGCGACGTAGGCGGCCTTGTAGGGCGAGGCGGTTAGCGAGTGCGCCGAGCACATATTGATGATGCGGCCCGTCTTGCGCTTCTTCATGCCGGGCACCGCGGCGCGGATCGCATGAAACGCCGACGACAGGTTGATCGCGATGATCGCGTCCCATTTCTCGATCGGGAATTCCTCGATCGGCGAGACGTGCTGAATACCGGCATTGTTGACGAGAATATCGACGCGGCCGAAATCCTTCTCGGCCTTGGCCACCATGGCGGCGATCTCGGCCGGCTTCAACATGTTGGCGGGATCGTAGGCGACGCGCCTGCCGTGCGCCTTCACCCTGGCCAACGCGGCTTCGATGTCGGCCGGGCTGCCGAGCCCGTTGATCACAACTTCGGCGCCCTCGCGCGCAAACGCCTCTGCGATGCCGAGGCCGATGCCGGACGTGGAGCCGGTTACGATCGCCGTCTTGCCCTTGAGCTGCATGGGATGTCCTTTCGGGGGCGGCCACGCATTTGTGCGGTGCACACGCGCGAATGGTTTGCATCGCGGCGGCGGGCCTGTCCAGGTCCGTGAGGCCGGATCGCTTCAACTTCGGGGCGCCCCCCCCCAACAGATTGCGTTCCCGGAAGCCGAGTGTAGCGAGGCTATCCGGGATCTTGACCCTTCTGATAGGGGTGAAGCCCCCGGATCTTCACGTTCCGACCTGACGGTCGGATCGCTTGTCCGGGGACGCAGCGGAGAAGTTGCAGAAAAAGTACCATGGTTGGCGTGTCTGTCGCCCACTCAATGCCCGCCGCCTTCGAGGTAGGCGGCGAGGACTTCGGGCTTGGCGAGGAGTTCGGCGCCGGTGCCGGTCAGTGTGATGCGGCCGTTGACCATCACGTAGGCGCGGTGGGCGAGTTTCAGCGCGTGGTAGGCGTTCTGCTCGACGAGGAAGATCGTCAATCCCTCGCGCTTGTTCAATTCGGCGATCACCTCGAAGATCTGCTTCACGATCAGTGGCGCGAGTCCGAGCGAGGGCTCGTCGAGCAGGAGGAGGCGCGGGCGGCCCATCAACGCACGCGCGATCGCCAGCATCTGCTGCTCGCCGCCGGACATCGTGCCCGCGCGCTGGTCGCGGCGCTTGGCGAGGATCGGGAAAAGCTGCTCGGCCTTGGCGAGGTCGGCGTCGAACGTCGCCTCGTGGTCCTTGTTGAGCAGCGCGCCCATCTGCAGGTTCTCGAGCACCGTCATGCGCGGGAAGATGCGGCGGCCCTCCGGCGACTGGGCGAGGCCGAGGCGCATGATCTCGTGCGTCGGCATTGCCGTGATGTCGCGGCCGGCGAAACGGATCGAGCCGGACGCGGCGCGCGGGGAGCCGCAGATCGTCATCATCAGTGTGGTCTTGCCGGCACCGTTGGCGCCGATCAGCGTGACGATCTCGCCTTCGGCGATGTCGAGGTCGATGCCCTTGAGCGCTTCGATTTTGCCGTAGAACGTGTGCAGCCCGCGCACGTCGAGCAGCGGGGAATTTGCGACAGGGGGCGTGCTCATCGCGGCAACTCCCGGTCGATCGCGCCGAGTTCTTCGTCCTCGACGCCGAGGTAGGCCGCGATCACCTTCGGGTCGGCGCGGATTTCGGCGGGTGTGCCGTCCGCGATCTTGGCGCCGTGGTCGAGCACGATAACGCGATCGGATACCTGCATCACGACGCCCATGTCGTGCTCGATCAGCAAGATGGAAACGCCGTGTTCGGAGCGAATGGATTGGAGCAGGGCGTTGAGTTCGGTGCTTTCGCGCGGATTGAGGCCGGCGGCGGGTTCATCGAGGCAGAGCAGCTCGGGCTCCGTACACATCGCGCGTGCGATTTCGAGGCGGCGCTGATCGCCGTAGGAGAGGTCGCCGGCCGCATCGTCCGCGCGGTCGGCGAGGCGCACGCGTTCGAGCCATGCGACGGCGCGTTCCACGGCGGACTTTTCGGCGGCGCGCCACGAGGCGAGGCCGAACAGGCCGGCGACGGAATAGCCCGACGCGCGCATCAAGCGGTTGTGCTGCGCGACCATCAGGTTTTCCAGGCACGTCATGCCGGCGAACAGGCGGATGTTCTGGAAGGTGCGCGCCACGCCCGCACGCGCCGTGATGCGGTGATCGGCCATGCGTTCGAGGTTGAATTTCCGGCCGTCGTTGCGCGTCACGGTGATCGCGCCGGCGCTCGGCTTGTAGAAGCCCGTGACGCAGTTGAAGAGCGTGGTCTTGCCCGCCCCATTGGGGCCGATCAGGGCGGTGATCATGCCGCGCTGCGCGTGAAACGAGACGTCGTCGACGGCGGTGAGGCCGCCGAAGCGCATCGTCAGGTGTTCGACCGACAGGATCGGCGCGCTGGTGGAGGGCGCGTTCATCCGTGGCCCTCCTTGACGTTGGCGCCGGAGACGGTGGCGCCCGCCTTCAACGCAATCGTCGGCGTGCGATGGCCGACGAAGCCACGCGGGCGCCAGATCATCATCGCGACCATCGCAAGGCCGAACACGAGCATGCGATAGAGTTCGAGATCGCGGAACAACTCGATGCCGCCGACCATCGCGAGTGCGGCCACCGCGACGCCGATCTGGCTGCCCATGCCGCCCATCACGACCATCGCGAGGATCGTCGCGCTTTCCATGAAGGTGAAGCTTTCCGGGCTGATGAAACCTTGCTTGGTGGCGAAGAACGAGCCGGCGAGTCCGCCGAACATCGCGCCCATCGCGAACGCGGAAAGCTTCACCATCGTGGTGTTGAGGCCGAGCGCGCGGCAGGCGATCTCGTCCTCGCGCAAGGCTTCCCAGGCGCGACCGACGGGCAAGCGGCGCACGCGCGTCGTGACCCAGGCGGTGAACAGCGCCAGGACGAGGATGATGTAGTAAAGCCAGATGATGCGATGGATCGAGGCGTGCTCGATGCCGAAGAAGCCGCAGAAGGAGCCCGCCGAGCAGTCCGGTTTGAATTCGAGGCCGAAGAAGCTCGGGCGGGGAATGCCTGAAATGCCGTTCGGGCCGCCCGTCAAATCCTGCCAGTTGAGCAGGACGATGCGGATGATCTCGCCGAATGCCAGCGTCACGATCGCGAGATAATCGCCGCGCAATCGCAAGACGGGAAAGCCGAGAAGGATGCCCCAGAACGCGGCGAGGATGCCGGCGAGCGGCAGGCAGATCCAGAACGATAGGCCGAAGTATTGCGCGAGCAGCGCGTAGGAATAAGCGCCGACCGCGTAGAACGCGACGTAGCCGAGATCGAGCAGGCCGGCGAGGCCGACCACGACGTTGAGGCCCCAGCCGAGCATCACGTAGGTGAGCACGAGGATCGCGAGATCCATGATGTAGCGGTCGGCGATCGGCAGCGCCGGCAGGATCGCGGCGAAACCGATCAGCGCGGGGGCGAACCAGCGGCCGAGGCCCGCGGTGCGTTCGGCGATGCGTGCGCGGACGTGCGTAAGGCCGACATCGGCGGCGCTGCCGTCGTTCAACTTCGCGCGGCCGAGGGTGAGGCCGAGGCGGGCGATGAAAACGATCGCAACGGCGATGGCCACCTCCCGCCAGCGCGAGACGAGTTGCAGCGACGTTTGCGTTTCCGTGGTCCGCCATGCGAGCAGCGGTATCGCGAGCAAGAGGGCGACGAGCGCCCACTGCAGCGCCTCGATCAATGCGGCGGCCAGAGCCGTGCGAGCGGTGCCGCCTGGGCTGGGGTTCGCTGCGGGTGCGCGTTCGTTCGACATGTCCCGCTTCCCCGTCGCCATCAAACCTTCTCGACTTCGGGGCGGCCGAGCAGGCCCTGCGGCATGAAGATCAGGATGATGGCGAGGATCGAGAAGGCGGCGACATCCTTGTAGGCGCTGCCGACCCAATCGGCCCAGAACGTCTCGACCAGCGCGATCACGAGGCCGCCGAGCATCGCGCCGGGCAGCGAGCCGATACCGCCGAGCACGGCGGCGGTGAAGGCCTTGATGCCGGCAACGAAGCCAATGAAGAAGTCGATCACGCCGTAGTACAGCAGGAACATCACGCCCGCGACGGCGGCTAGCCCTGCGCCGATGACGAAGGTGATGGCGATCGTGCGGTCGACGTTGACGCCTGTCAGTGCGGCCATCGTGCGGTCTTGTTCCACGGCGCGCTGTGCGCGGCCGAGCGGCGTTGCCTGCACGATCCAGGTGAACAGCACCATCAGGCCGATTGTGGTGAGGATGATCAGGAGCTGGATGTTGGAGATCGTGGCGCCGGCCCCGCCGACGCCTTCGATCAGCGTGACGCCCCCGGTGATGATCGGCTGCAGCGGTTTCACGCGCGCGCCCTGCACGATCTGCACGAGGTTGGCGAGCACGATCGACATGCCAATGGCAGAAATCAGCGGCGCGAGGCGGAACGAGCCGCGCAACGGACGATAGGCGATGCGCTCGATCGCCCAGCCCCACACAGCGGTCAGCGCCATGGCGACGACGAGGATGAGGATCAGGGCGAGGATCAGCAGGATGAACGGCGTGCCCGCGGAAATGCCGAGCAGCAGCACGAAAATCAACGCGATGAAGCTGCCGACCATGAACACGTCGCCATGGGCAAAGTTCACCATGCCGATGATGCCGTAGACCATTGTGTAGCCGATCGCGATCAGCCCGTAGATGGAGCCGAGCGTGATGGCGTTGACGAGCTGCTCGATGAAATGGGCCATGGGGCTCGCTCGGTGTTGTCATGTTGCGGGGATCGCGGACACTCCGCGCCGCAATTGCTTCGATTTTCGGTCGCCGGCGGAATACGGCCAAGGGGCCTATTCCGCCCTACGACGTCTCGGCAACGCGTCGATCACTTCACCGCCAGCGCGGCGCGCACGCGCGCGGCGACGTCAGGCGCGGTCTTGCTGATCTGGGCGACGAGGATGGTCAGCTCCTCGCCGTTCATCGGGTCGATCTCGAGCTTGGCCTTGGTCGCTTCCGCGAGGAAGGCGGGGTCCTTCAAGGTGGCGTCGAACGCGCGGCGCAGCGCTGTGATGCGGGCCGCCGGCACGTCGGGGGGCAGGAAGAACGGACGCCCGGCCTCCAGGCGCGACAGCAGCAGGTTCATCGCCTGCTTGTCGGGCTCGGTCTTGGCCAGATCCAGCCACAGCGGGACATGCTTCAGGTCGGGGTGGGATTTCAACGCATACTGGCCGAACACCGCGACCTTGTTCTCCTTGACCCAGTTCTCGTTGAACGACAGCAGCGACGTCCAGTTGGCGGCGCCGACGCCTTGCACCTCCCCGGTCTCCATCGCCTTGTGGATCTCGGCGGTTCCCTTGTAGCCGTTGACGACCTTGAACTTGGTGCCAAACAGCGCGTTCATGACGACGGGAAAGTCGTTCATCGACGAGCCCGGCGCCTGCGAGCCGACCGAGAACTCCTTGGTCAAGACGTCCTGGATCGATTTGATCGGCACGGTATGCCAGGAATAGCTGATCTGGCTTTCGCGGTTGGTCGAGCCGAGCCAGATGATCTTGGCTGAATCAAACCGGGCCGACGACGGTGTCAGCATCGGGGCTGCCGGCATGCCGTTGTGCGAGGCGCCCATCGCCGTGCCGTCGAACGGGCCCTGGTTATAGAGCGTGTTGGTCATCGTCATGCTGCCGGCGCCGGGCATGCTCTGCGGCACCACGGTTGGCTTGCCGGGAATGTGGTTGCCGATGTGGCGGGCAATGACACGCGCGGTGACGTCGTAGCCGGTGCCGATGTTGGGCCCGATCAGGATCCGGATCTGCTTGCCGGCATAGAACGACGCCACCTCGTCCTGGGCGAGCGCCGGTGCGGCGCCGATGCCCAAGGCAAGCATCGCCCCTGCTGCGATCACGTGCAGTCTCATGCCAACTCCCGTTTATCGTGCTCAAACCAACCGAACATGCAAAAGGCCGATGGCGCCCTCACTTCGGCGGAGCCAGCGCGTCGCGCACGATCTTCGCAATCTCGGGCGATGTCGCAGAGGCTTCCTTGACGAGCGCTTCAACTTCCTCGCCCGTGAGCGGCTGGACCTCGAGCTTGGCCTTTGCGTTCTCGGCCAAGTAGGCTGGGTCCTTCATGGTCGCATCGAAGGCGCGGCGCAGTGTGTTGAGCCGGGCTGCCGGCACCTCCGGCGGGACGAAATAGGGGACGCCGAACTCGAGGCGTACGAGCAGCAGGCGCAGCGCCTGCTTCTGCTGATCGGTCTTGGCGAAGTCGAGCCAATTGGGCAGATCAGGCAACTCGGGATGCTTCTTCAGCCCCCACTGCGCGATCATGTTGAGTTTCTTTTCCTTGATCTGTTCGTCCATCAGGAACTTCAGCGTCGACCAGCTTGTGGCGGCAACGCCCATGACTTCGCCGCTCTCCATCGCAAGATGGATCTTGGGCGTCGCCGAGTAGCCATTGATGATCTTGAACTTGGTGCCGAACAGCACGTTGGCGACAGCGGGATAGTCGTATTGCGACGAGCCCGGCGCCTGCGAGCCGACCACGAACTCGTGCTTGAAAATGTCCTCGATCGATTTCACCGGCGCGGTGTGCCACGCGTAGGTCGTCTGCGTCGCCTTGTTGGCGCTGCCGACCCAGCCGAACTTGGTCGCATCGAAGCGCCCCTGCTCGGGAGCCAGCAACGGGATTGTCGGCATGCCATTGAACGGTGCGCCGATCACCGTGCCGTCGCGCGGGCCGGAGGCATAGAGCGCATTGCTCATCGTCGCGCTGCCCGCGCCGGGCTGGTTGGAGACGATCACGTCCGGCTTGCCGGGGATATGCTTGCCGATGTGGCGGCCAACCAGACGGGCGGTCGTGTCATAGCCCGAGCCGACACCGACTCCGACGATGATGCGCACTTGTTTGCCCGCATAGAACGCGGCTTCGTCCTGGGCGGCGGCGGGTAAGGCGCCACATGCCAACAGAGTCAGCCCGAGAATGCTCGTGCGCTTCATCCTGGCTTCCTCCCCGTGTTTTTTGTTTCCTGGCACAATCATTATACGCGCCGGGTGCGAGCGACAAGCCGATGCGCCCGTGCTACGGTTTCAACATGAACCAGGTATTGCCCACCCTGATGACCGTCGACGAGTTCCTGCGCTGGAGCGTGCGCCAGGAGCAGGGACGCTATGAGCTCGAAGGGGGGCGGGTCGTCGCCATGCCTGCGGAAAGCTACGGACACGTCAAGGCAAAGAGCCGTATCGAGAAAGCCTTGAACGCCGCGATTGCTCGTTCTGGCCTGCCTTACATCGCCATCACGGACGGCATGTCGGTTCCCATCGGAGCGCATAGGGCTTACGAGCCCGACGCTCTCGTTCTGCCGCTGCCGGAGCCATCGGACGATGCGCTCAGCATTACAAATCCCGTGATCGTGCTCGAAGTGCTTTCTCAGACGCCGTCGAGCGTTCGTCGTGATCTCACGACAAAGGTTGCCGGATATGCCCTCGTTCCGTCGATCCAGCACTACATCGTTATCGACGCGGCCGAGCGGCTCGTGCTCCATTACAAGCGCCACGGCAGCGTGCTGGTAGCGCCCGACGAGCCGACCGACGGCATGTTACGCCTCGATCCACCGGGCCTGGAAGTGCCGGTGATAGAGTTGCTGGGGCCGGAGCCGGCCGCCTGAAGGGGCAGCGCCCATTCGCGCTAACTTTGAGCCAATTCCCTCACCAGTGCGTTCCCGGAAGCAGAGCGTAGCGAGGCTATCCGGGATCTTCACCCTTCTCAGAAGGGTCAAGACCCCGGCTCTGCGCGCTCCGACCTTACGGTCGGAACGCTTGTCCGGGGACGCAGCGGGTAGGTTATGGTTTCCTAAAAGCCAAAGTTAGCGCCAAAGGGGCAGCGCGCCGCTCACATATTCGCGCGCTTGCGGAGATCGGCGAGGGCCGCGCGCGATTCCGCAACGATATCGGCGCGCGGCATGTGAACGAGCCGGCCACGGCGCTTCAGGATGCGGCCATCGACCATCACCGTATCGACGTTCGAGGGCTGGGCGGCCGTGACCAGCATGTGGGCGGGATCGGTGAACACGCCGATATTGAAATCGCGTGTGTCGACCATGATGATGTCGGCGCGCTTGCCGGCCTTAATCGAGCCGACCTTGGTATCGATCCCCATCGAGCGCGCGCCGCCGATCGTGGCCAATTCAAGTGTGCGCCGCGCGGAGAACTTGAACTCGCTTTCCGCCTTGGCGTTTTCGAGGTTCTGGATCACCTTCATGATCGCGAACATGTCGGCGTTGCCGGAGAGCACGGTGGTGTCGATCGACAGACCGACGGGAATGCCGGCCTCCAGCAGCGTGAATGTCTGGGGAATGCCGAAGCCGATGCGCAGCTCCGAGTAGGGCGACAGGCTGACGACCGCGCCGGCCGCCTTCATCGCCTTGATCTCGTCGGGCGTCAGCACGATGCCGTGGACGATCTGCATGCCCTTGTCGAGGAGCCCCGCCTTGGCGAGCCGTTCGACCTGACCGGTGGCGGGGCGCGAGCCGCTTGCGTGCACCGTGACGGGCAATCCAAGGCGGCGCGCCGTTTCGAGCTCCTTCTTGTAGACGTCCTCGGGTACGGCGGCGGCCGGATTGTTGCCGCCCTGGCCGCGCCAGGCCATGCCGAGCGAGATCAGGCCATCGTTGGAGTGGCTCTTCCAGTCCTTGGCGAGACGCTCCAGATTGGCGAGATCGAGCGTCTCCTTGTTGGGGTGGCCTTGGCGGGTGCCGTGACTGAAGCGGGCACGGATGCCGGCCTCGCGCAACGCACGGATGTCGGCATCGGCATACTCGGGCGCGCGGATATTGTGGCACCAGGAATGGGCGAAGGTGATGCCGGAGTTGAGCGCCTCGGCGGCGGCCAAGCGCGTGCCCTGATAGATGTCGCTCGCCTGGTAGTGCGCGCCCAGGCCCGCGGTGAGACGGAATAGCCGGTCTCCGGCTTGTCGCCCGACAGCGAGCGGAACAGGTTGTTCCACATGTGCCAATGCGTTTCGACGAAGCCCGGCAGCACGATCATGCCGCGGCCATCGAGGGGGCTGGCGCCGGGTGCGGTCAACTTGGGGCCGAGCGCGATGATCGCGCCATCGCGGACATGGACGTCGCACGCGGGTATGTCGCCGGCCACGTCCATGGTCATGACGTAGGCGTTGCGGATGACGTGGTTGCCGCGCGCTGGCAGTCCTTTTGCTGGCGGCCGGGACTGGGCCAAGCCTTCCGATGCCGGCACCCCGGCGACAGCCAGCGCGCCGGTGGCGGCGGCGCTCGACAAGAGTGTGCGGCGGCTCAAGCGCGAGAAGGACATGGCTGTGCTCCCACCTGGATGTGTGCGTTTCCTTGCGAGGTCGCCCTATACTGGCGATCCTCGACCACCGATGTGCGCGGAAACGCGGCACGGGTCAATCGGAACACAACGCGGGGAACCGCGTCAGCTGCGGATGAAGCCGACGAGATCTTTCACCTTGTCGATGATCGGCGCCGAGATGGCGGCGGTGCGCTTGCAACGAAACGATTAGTTATCGCCAATGCTGCTACGATCCGGTCTGGGCGTTTGGTCTCGAAGAACAAAGAGGGCGTTGTGTCAGAGACCAAACGGCTTGGCGATATTCTATGGGTGCTGGCGATTGTCATGGCAGCGCCAGCGCTTGTTCTTTTCGCGGTTGCAGATGGAGATCTAGGACGTTCGCTCATCGTCAGGACGCTGCATCATCCACCGATCGTATTTTATGTCGTCGCTATTATTTCTTACACAGCAGCAATCGCGGTCGTGAGACCTGACGTCAGCTTGCTTAGATGTTTGTCGGCCGCCGGATGGGCCGCGGCGCTTGTTGTTGTCTGGTACACCCTGACACTACCACTCCACTTCGGCACCGCCAACTGAGGTGGCCCCGCTTGTTCGGACAGATTTTCCGCTGCGATAAGTGGAGGCTCTGCCGGGGTTAGACTGCCGAGCGGATCGGCAGGATGCAGTGTGGTCCGAAGTATGCCCGATCGGGCGTCATGCCGTCGAGGCTCGAGTGCGG
>CAMDPA010000110.1 GCA_945903565.1 Devosia equisanguinis
ACGGCCCGCACCCTGAGATCTTTCGAGTATCCCTTCGCCATCGCGATCCCCGCCGTTGCTGCCGGTGGAATCCGAATCTGATTTGCGCGTCCGAGGGAATCCCCTGTAACTGTTTTGATTCACATCAAGTGGAAAGCGCTCTAGGTCGCCTGTGTCGCTATGTTGCCATCGGTGCGGCTCGATCATAGAGGAGATCAGAATGACGAGCCAAAAACCATAGTGCCACGACTTTGCCGGCGGCGGAAGCACGTGCCCCGCGCTCATGTCGTCAGATCAGGCCGTCAGCCGATCGACCTCGGCCAGATCATCCGGCGTGAGCTTCCAACCGACCGCGGCGACATTCTGCTCGACCTGCTCGGTGCGGGTCGCACCGGCGATCACACTCGATACCGCTGGCCGCGATGCGAGCCAGCTCATCGCAAGTTGCAGCATGCTGTGGCCGCGCTCTTCGCAAAAGGCGGACAGGCGTTCGATGATCGTCCAGTTGCGATTCGACACGATGCGGTCGGCCATGCTTTTGAACTTGGTGAGTCGCGCGCCTTCGGGCATCGCGCCAGCCTTGTACTTGCCGGTGAGCAGGCCACTTGCCAGCGGGTAGTAGGGCAACAGGCCGACGCCGTTGGCGGACAGCGCTGGGATCAGCTCATCCTCGGCGCCGCGCCGCAACAGGCTGTACTCGTCCTGCGCCGAAACGAACGCTTCGAGATGGCCCGAGCGAGAGCGCCACAGCGCGTCGACCACCTGCCATGCCGGCAAGTTCGAGCAGCCGATGTAGCGCACCTTGCCCTGACGAACGAGATCGTCGAGCGCACGCAGCGTCTCGTCCATCGGCGTCGAGGGATCTGGGCGGTGGATCTGATAGAGATCGAGCCAGTCGGTCTGCAGGCGCTCGAGGCTCGCTTCGACGGCGGACATGATGTAGCGCCGCGAGGCTCCTTTGAGGCGGCCGGCGTCGTCCATCGCCATGCCGAACTTCGAGGCGAGCACGATGTCCTTGCGCTTGGGGCCGAGGATCTTGCCGAGCGCGATCTCCGAGCCGCCGCGGTCGGAATACATGTCGGCCGTGTCGAGCAGCGTGATGCCGAGATCCAGGGCCTTGTGTACCGTGGCACGCGACGCCTCCAGATCGGCGCGGCCGCCGAAGTTGTTGCAGCCCAGGCCGACAACCGACACGTCGAGGCCGGAGCGGCCGAGCTTGCGATATTGCATCTGGGGGCTTTCTCACCACGGAGCTGTGCTTTTCAGGCATAGCCTGAGCTTCGCATATGCGCGGCGTCAAGACCCACTCCCGAGCGCATTGCAACACCGGTCCCATGCCGTTAGGTTCCGGCGGCATCGCGCTTGGTCTTGCGCGAACATGGGAGGAAAGCCGCCGATGGCGAACGTGTTGCGAAAATCTGCCGGGCTGGCCGCGTTCAGCGCTGCCCTGCTGGCGATCGGTGGCGCGCCGGCGAGCGCCGACCCGATCGCGGATTTCTACAAGGGCCGCCAGGTCAACATGATCATCGCGCATGAGGTGGCGACCGGCTACGATCTCTATGCGCGGCTGCTGGCGCGGCATCTGGGCCGGCACATTCCGGGCAATCCGACGTTCGTGCCGCAGAACATGCTGGGCGCGAGCGGCATCAACGGCGCCAATGTGCTGTTCAACGTCTCGGCCAAGGACGGCTCGGCGATCGGCACGTTCGCGCACACCGTGCCGCTCGATCCGCTGATCGGCCAAGGTGCGGCCAAGTTCGATCCCTCGAAGTTCAATTACCTCGGCAACATGGAGGAGAGCGTCGGCGTGTGCGCGGTGTGGCACGAGGCTGGTGTTTCGAACCTCAACGACCTGATCGCCAAGGAGACGCGTTTCGGCGCGACCGCCACCACGGGTCCGCCGAGCCAGATGGCCGCGGCGGTCAAAAACCTGCTGGGCGGCAAGGTGCGGCTGGTGTACGGCTATAAGGGTGCGCCGGGCGTCAAGCTCGCGATCGAGAAGGGCGAAGTGCAGGGCATCTGCGGCATGCCGATGTCGACGCTGCAGTCGCAGTGGTCCGATGTGCTCGATGCCGGCAAGGTCAAGCCATTCATCCAGTTGAGCGGGGCCAAGGGCGCGTTGCCGGGCGTCGAATATGTATATGATCGCGCCAAGACGGATGAGGACCGGCAGGTCTACGATCTGATCTTCGGCATTCTGAAGCTCGGCAAAATCTTCGCGGCGCCGCCGGGTGTGCCGGCCGAGCGCGTAAAGGCGCTGCGCGACGCGTTCAACGCGACGATGAAGGACAAAGACTTCCTGGCCGAAGCCACGAAAATCAAGATCGACATTTCGCCGGCGACGGGCGAGCAGGTGGCGGCGTTCATCGCCGGGATCTACAAATCGCCGCCCGAAGTGGTGGCGCGCGCCAAGAAGGCCGTGGTCTACGAATAATCGCAACGCGCGAGAAAGGCGAAACGCCATGTCCTTGAAGTCATGGGCGATGCTGGTTCGCCATGCTGCGCTTGCGGTCGCCGCCCTTTCTGCGCCGGCAGCTGTAGCGCAAACCGACGAGGTGGCGGCGTTCTACAAGGGGCGAACGCTGTCGCTGGTCGTGGGGCACGAGGTCGGCACGGGTTACGATCTCTACGGACGCGTTCTCGCGCGCCATATCGGCCGGCACATTCCGGGCGAACCGCAGGTGGTACCGCAGAACATGATCGGTGGCGGCGGGCTGCATACCGCCAACTGGCTGCACAACGTCGCGCCGCGCGATGGCAGTCAGGTTGCGATCTTCGCGCACACCGCGATCCTGGAACCGCTGCTCGGCTCCAGCGGCGTGAAGCTCGATTCCACGAAGTTCCACTGGATCGGCAACATGGACGAGACGGTCTCGACCTGTGTCATCGCAACGGCGACCGGCGTAACCTCGTTCGACCAGTTGCTCGCGCGTGACACAATCTACGGCGGCTCGGGCGGGCCGCTCACCGTGTTCGGTGCCGCGATGATCAATCTGCTCGGCGCCAAGGGCCGCCTGGTGCAGGGTTACAAAGGCTCCGCCAACATCAAGCTCGCGATCATCCGTGGCGAGGTGGAGGCCACCTGCGGGTTGTCGCGCTCCACGCAGCAGACCCAATGGCGCGACGAAATCGACGCGGGCCGCATCAAGCCGATCGTCCAGTTCGGCCGCAAGCCGCATCCCGGGCTGGCCGGTGTCGCGCACGCCTACGATTATGCAAAGACAGATGAGGACCGGCAGGTGTTCGACCTGATCTTCGGGGCGACGTCGCTGGGCCGGCCGATGGCCGCGCCGCCTGCGGTGCCTGCTGCGCGAGTGAAAGCGCTGCGCGAGGCGTTCACCGCCGCCATGAACGATCCGAAGTTCAAGGCGGACGCGGATCAGGCACGGCTCGACATTTCACCGATGACGGGCGAGGAGCTGCAGGCGCTGGTGGCGCGGTTCTTCGCGTCACCGAAAGCGGTGGTGGATCGGGCCAAGTGGGCCTCGCAACTGCATTGATATGCGGCTTCGGCCAAACCGAGTTCGCCAAACCGAGCTCGAAAGTTACGGAGCCTGACATGAAGTTTCGCACAACGACCGCCTTGGTCTCGGCATTCGCGGCACTGTTCGCCGGTCATGCCGCCGTGGCCGATCCGGTCGCCGATTTCTACAAGGGCAAGACGTTCACGATCCTGGTCGGGCAAGAGCCGGGCACCGGGTTCGACATCTACAGCCGGACGCTGGCGCGGCACATAGGCCGCTACATTCCCGGCAATCCGCAGATCGTCGTCCAGAACATGCCGGGCGCGAGCGGCGTCAATTCGTTCAACTGGCTCTATAACATCGCGCCGAAGGACGGCACGGTGATGGCCACGTCCTCGCAGAACGTGGTGATGGAACCGCTGATGGGCAACACGTCCGCGAAGTACGACGCGACCAAGTACATCTGGATCGGCAACATGGAGCAAAGCGCTTCGGTGTGCGGCGTCACGCCGGAAGCGGGCGTAACCAAATTCGACGAGATGCTGTCGAAGGAAGTGGTGTTCGGCGCGACCGGCCCGACGGGACCGCTCGGGCAGGCGGCGCGTGCGCTCAACCTGCTGGTGGGGGCGAAGCTCAAGATCATCCACGGATACAAGGGTTCGGCGAGCGTCAAGCTGGCGATGCAGAACGGCGAGGTGAAGGGGATCTGCGGCCTGCCGTGGTCGACGATCAAGGCGTTCTGGAAGGACGAACTCGACGCAAAGCGGTTCCTGCCAATTATCCAGCTTTCGGCCAAGCGAATGCCGGAACTCGGCCCGATCGCGCACATCGACGACTACGTGAAGTCGGACGAGCAGCGGCAGATGGTGGAACTGATCTTCGGGCAGCTCGTGCTTGGCCGCGTTTATGCGACGCCGCCGGGCGTGCCGGCGGAGCGGATTGCTGCGCTGCGCAAGGCGTTCATGGCGACGATGGCCGACAAGGAGTTCCTGGGCGACGCCGAGAAGACGCGCATCGACATCATTCCATCGACCGGCGAGGAGGTCGATGCGCTGGTGAAGCGGTTCTACGCCACCCCGCCTGCCATCGTGGAGAAGGTGAAGGAGACAGTAGGCGGGGGGAAGTAGCGCTATCAGCGCTGGCGCCATTTCGAATGCAAAACGGCTTGACCAAGCCTTAACTTGGTCAAGCCGTCGATAGTGAGATGATCGAGCCAGGCTTTACTGCGAGCCTGTTTCCGCAGCCTGATCGAACACACACTTCGCCCATTCTGACTTCGGAAGGCCGTTGCAGTCATTATTTGTATCCGCAAACGCCGGCAGCAGCGATGCACCAAGGGTGGCGGCAGCGATAATTGCGATAAGTAGGGCGCGCATTGGTATGTTCCTATTTTAACGATTTTATACGCATTTCAACTGCGTATTAATGCGTATATTGGTGTGGCGACTTAAAAGCAAGAATTGCTGCACGTGCTCACAGAAACGTGAGAACTTCCTCGAGGGCATATTGATGCTGGCAAACCAACGATAGCCCGGCAGCCACGATCGTTCCCCGAGCGGACCGGAGAAGTGCGACTGCGCCAAAAAAGCCTGTTATTCGAGCTACTTGCGCCAGGTCAGCACTGCATCCACGAAGCGGCTAGTCGCTGTCTTTGAGAGGTCGATGGTGGCGCTGGCGACGGATATGTCGAACACCTTCAGTCACCAGGGCAGCTCGATCAGGTCGAGCCGGAAGCGTTCCTCGCCGACAAGGGTCATGACGCCGATGCGCTGCTCGCAACGCTCAAGGATCGGGGCACTACGCCCGCCATCATCGCCGTGAGCCGCGCAAGACCGACTACGCTTTGTCAGGGGCTACGCTTTGTCTTCCCTGCAGACTTGAAAGCGCGAAATCCGCCCGGCTTGCCGCCGCTGGGCTTGCCCCCGCGTTGGCCGCCGGGCTTACCATTCGGCTGACCACTGGGTTTTCCTGCAGGCTTGCCGCTGTGCAGCGTTCCTTCGTGGCGTGGCTTTCGGGCATCTGAATTGAAACGGCTCTGCGCATGGAACGGCTTTTTGCCCGCGCCGTCGGTGCGCTCAGGTCGCGTATATTCAGGTCTCGCCTGATCGGGCCGCGTGTGTTCGCGGTTGCCGCCAACAGTAGCGGTTGTGCCATTTGCCGGCTTGCGCTTGAGGTAGCCATTGCCGGTTGCGGGCGAGTTGACCACGCTGTCGGCACGCTCCGGGCGGGCATACTGGGGGCGCTGGGGCCGCGCATGTTCGGCAGCCGCGGCAGGATGCTTACGCTTGACATACCCACTGCCGCCATTGGGCGCGGCCGATGGTGCCGCCGCTTCCGCTTCGACCACCGGTCCCGCGTGCTCGGTGGGTACCGGCCTCGCTGGCCTTTCCTCGCGCACGGCAGGTGGCCGAGGCGCTGCCTCCCCTGGAGATCCCCCAGCACCCAGCCGCCAGATCTTGCCTTCCTTGTTGTTGCTGGCCTCGACCGCCGCAGCGAAGCGATCCGCATGTTCGGCTTGGATCTCGAACCTGCTTTCCTCGTCATTGATCCGGATCGAGCCGATCTCGCTTTTCGAGACCTCGCCGACCCGGCAGATCAGCGGCAGCAGCCAGCGCGGATCGGCATTCTTCTCGCGGCCGATGTTGAGGCCGAACCAGACCATCGGCCCGGTTTCCTTCCGTCCTTGCTTGCGATCCGGGCGCTCGAATCCGGCGCCGTTCGCGGAAGCCGGGCGGGGTGCTTCCTCCCTCTCACCATAGTTGCCGCGGCCAGCAGGGGCCTCACGCTTCTGATAGCCCGACTTTTGATGGACGGGCCTCTCTTGATCAGAGCCGTAACGTTCCTTTTTGGGATACTGGTGCTGCGTCCGCTCGGTGCCTTGAAATCCAGCACCCGCCGGACGGCCCACGTCCTTGAGGTTTTCCGCCACCGGCAATCCCGCGCGGTGCATGCGGATCAGCGCCGCCGCTACCTGCTCGGCGGTACGGCCGTCGAGCAGCATCCGGCCGAGCGCCAGATCCTCCGCCGTCGCCAGCTCGTCGAGGATCGGCATGGCGAGCAGCCGCTCCTGATCCTTTTCAGCGATTTCCTTGGCGGTCGGCGCGTTGCCCCAGGCCACGTTGATCTTCGATTGGCCCAGCAATTCCTCCGCGCGCTTGCGCTTGTTCGGCGGCACGACCAGAATGCTGATGCCCTTGCGTCCGGCCCGTCCGGTCCGGCCGGAGCGATGCAGCATCGTCTCCCGGTCGTTCGGCAGGTCGGAGTGGATAACCAGCGTCAACTCGGCCAGATCGAGACCGCGTGCAGCCACGTCGGTCGCAACGAGGACCCGAGCGCGCCCGTCCCGCAGCGCCTGCAGCGCCTCTGTCCGCTCGGCCTGGCTCAACTCGCCCGACAGTGCCACGGCCGAGAACCCGCGACCGACGAGCCCCTGATGCAGCCGCCGCACGCCCTCGCGCGTGGCACAGAACACCAACGTTGCCCGCGCATCGAAGTAGCGCAACAGATTGACGACGGTCGGCTCGATTGCATACGGCACCGTCCGCACCGCGCGATACTCGATATCGTCGTGTTGCTGATTGCGCACCGCAGTCGCGATGCGGATCGCATTTCGTTGATAGCTGCGGGCGAGGTTCTCGATCTCGCGCGGAACGGTAGCGGAGAACATCAGCGTCTGCCGCTCTACCGGCGTCTGATCGAGAATGAATTGCAGATCGTCGCGGAACCCAAGATCAAGCATCTCGTCGGCTTCATCGAGCACGACCGCGCGCAGCTTCGATACGTCGAGACGGCGACGCTCGAGATGGTCGCGCAGGCGGCCGGGGGTACCCACCACAATATGCGCGCCCTCGCCGAGCGCGATCCGCTCGGCCTTCGGGTCCATGCCGCCGACGCATGAGGCAATGCGCGCGCCCGTGCCGGCGTAAAGCCAAGTCAATTCGCGCTGCACCTGCACCGCGAGTTCGCGCGTCGGCGCGATGATCAGCGCCATCGGTTCGGCCGCGCGCTCGAAACGCTCGGCATCGCCGAGAAGGCCTTTCGACAGCGCCAGCCCGAAGGCAACGGTCTTGCCGGATCCGGTTTGCGCGGATACGAGCATATCCCGCCCGTCCGCGTCAGCCTCGAGAACTGCGAGTTGGACGGCGGTCGGCTCGGCATACTCGCGCGCGACAAGCGCCCGCTCGAGGGCGGCATTCACGGCAGGAAACGGCATGATTTTCTCGATTCGAGTCGGAGGGTTAACCCTCATGCCGACAGGAATCGAACGCGTCGATACACCAGCCAGCCGCGTCCAATATGGGCGATTTCAGCAGCCCTTATAGACGATTGCGCAAAAAACGCCAGAAGACACCTCGCCGCTGGTTGACGGATTGGTTTTTCCGGGTGCGTAAGGCGATGCCCAAGACCCACGCAAACGCCTACTCCGCCGGATGTGGCTTGGCCGCTGCCTCGACCGTACCTGCCGGCTTTCCACGACCTGCGAGCAACCCGCCGATCGCGATGTAGAACACCGGCGTGAACACGAGGCCGAACAGGGTCACGCCAATCATGCCCCAGAACATGACGGTACCGAGCGCTGCGCGCATCTCGGCGCCGGCACCGGTGGCGAAGTAAAGTGGCATCACGCCGAGGATGAAGGTCAGCGAGGTCATCAGGATCGGGCGCAGGCGCAAGCGGCAGGCTTCGATCGCAGCGGCTACGCGGTCCTTCCCCATATCCTCCTGTTGCCGGGCGAACTCGACGATCAGGATCGCGTTCTTGGCCGCCAATCCGATCAGCACGACGAAGCCGATCTGGGTGAGGATGTTGATGTCCTGGCCGTGCAAGCGCACACCGAACACGCCGGAGAACAGGCACATCGGCACGATCAGCACGATGGCCAACGGCAGCGCCCAGCTTTCATAGAGCGCGGCCAGCGCCAGGAACACGAACAGGATTGACAGCACGAACACCCAATACCCCGTGCTCGAGGCCTTCTTCTCCTGATAGGAAAGATCCGTCCATTCGTAGGTGACGCCTTCGGGCAGCACGCGGCTGGCGATCTCGTGCATCAGGTCGAGCGCCTGTCCTGACGAGACGCCCGGCGCGCCCTGGCCGTTGATCTCGACCGTCGGGAACAGGTTGTAACGCGGCAGCCGCTCCGGCCCCATGATGCTCTGGAACGACACGAGCGAGCCGAGCGGCACCATCGCGCCTTCGGTCGAGCGCACGCGGATTTGAGCGACGTTGGCAGGATCAGTGCGGAAATCGCCGTCTGCCTGCGCGGTGACGCGATAGGTGCGGCCGAACATGTTGAAGTCGTTGACGTAGGCCGAGCCCATGTAGATGCGCATCGCCTCAAAGATGTTGGCGAGCGGCACCTTCAGCATCTGCGCCTTGTCGCGGTCGACGTCGACGAACACCTGCGGTGTATTGACTTGGAACGTCGTGAAGGTGTTGCGGATGTTGGGATGCCCATTGGCCTCCGCGATCAGCGCCTGCGCGACACGGGACATCTCGGCCGGCCCAAGCCCGATGCGGTCTTGCAGGCGCATCGAGAAGCCGGCCTGTCCGCCAATGCCACGCACCGCCGGTGGAATGAACACGAGCGTGAACGCTTCCTGGATGGTGCCGAGACGGCGGCGCAATTCGTTCGCGATCGAATCCTGTGTCAGCCCCTGCTTGACGCGTTCGTTGTGGTCGGTGAGCACGATGAACATCGATGCGGCACTCGACGAGTTGGTGAAGGTCGCGCCATTGCGACCCGCGAACGGTGCGGTGTGGCCGACGCCCGGCGTCGTCAGCACGAGCTCGTTGGCGCGCTTCAGCACCTCGTCCGTGCGATCGATCGAGGCGCCGGCGGGAAGCTGCAGGGAAGCGACTAGGATGCCACGATCGAGCGTCGGGATGAAGCCGGTCGGCGTCTTCATCACCATCCACACCGCCAGCGCGATGAAGCCGGAATAGACCACCAGCATCACCGGCAGCACGCGCGAGGTGGATTTCACGACACGGCCGTAACCGTTCGCCAGCGCATCGAACGCGCGATTGAAGCCGTTGAAGAAACCGCGCACCGGCGCCATCAGCACGCCGCCAAGACCGTGCGTGGCGTGAACGTCCGAGTGGGCCTTGAACAGGATCGCGCACAGCGCCGGCGACAGCGTCAGCGACACGAACGCGGAGATGATCGTCGCCGTGGCGATGGTCACGGCGAACTGGCGGAAGAACTGTCCGGTGATGCCGCCGATGAAAGCGGACGGCACGAACACCGAAACGAGGACGACAGCGATCGCGATCAATGCGGTGCCGACCTCGTTCATCGTCACGCGCGCGGCTTCGAGTGGCGACAGCCCCTCGCGCAACCGGCGCTCGACGTTCTCCACGACGACAATCGCGTCGTCGACGACGATGCCGACAGCGAGCACGAGACCGAACATGGTGAGGGAGTTGAGCGAGAACCCCAGCGCCAACATCACCGCGTAGGTGCCGATCAGCGAGATCGGAATGGCGACCAGTGGGATCACCGTCGCGCGCCAAGTTTGCAGGAATACCAGCATCACGAGCACGACCAGGCCGATCGCTTCGAGGATCGTCTTGTTCAGCTCGCGCGAGGAGACCTCGATGAACTCGGTCGGGTTATAGATGATGCGATAGTCGAGGCCGCGCGGGAAGTTCTGCGACAACGCGGCGATCTTTTCCTTCACCGCGCGCGCGGCCTTGAGCGCGTCCGTGCCGGGGGTTTGTGTCAGCACGATCACGGTCGCGGGATCGCGGTTCTGGTAGCCGTAGGTGCGATAGTCGAGCGCGCCGAGTTCGACACGGGCGACGTCCTTGACGCGTACGGTGCGGCCGTCCGCGCCGGATTTGACAACGATGTTCTCGAACTCGGCGGCGTCCAGCAAGCGTCCCTTCAATTGCAGCGGCATCTGGAACGCGCCCGAGCCCGGCATGGGCGGCTCGCCGATGGCCCCGCCGGCCGCCTGTGCGTTCTGCTGGCGCAGCGCGTTGACGACCTCGTCCGCCGACATACCGAGCGCTGCAATGCGCGCGGGATCGAGCCAGACGCGCATCGCATATTCGCGCGAGCCAAACAGCAGCACCTGGCCCACGCCCTCGATGCGCGCGAGCTCCTCCTGCACGTTGAGGATCGCGTAGTTGGAAATGTAAACCTGATCATAAGTGCGATCCGGCGAGACGAGATGGATCGAGAGCAGGAAATCCGGCGAGTTCTTGCGCACCGACACGCCGTTGCGCCGCACCTCTTCAGGCAAGCGCCGCTCGGCGGCCGCAATGCGATTCTGGACCAGCACCTGCGCCTTGTCGATGTCCGTACCGTAGTCAAACGTAATGCGCAGATTGAGCGCGCCGTCGGCGGTCGACTGCGAGTACATATAGATCATGCCGTCGACGCCGTTCATCTCCTGCTCGATGACGGCGGCTACCGTGTCGGCCACGGTCTCGGCACTGGCGCCTGGGAAGCTGGTGTTGACTTGGATTGTCGGCGGCGCGATCTCGGGGAATTCCGACACGCCAAGACGCGTGTAGGCGATCACGCCGAGAATCATGATGACCAGCGAGAGCACGCTGGCGAAGATCGGCCGGTCGATGAAGAACTGCGGCATCTTCATCTGGAACGCTCCTTGCCCAAGTTTTTGCGGCCAATCACGGCGCGGCCTTGGGTCTCGGGCCGCCTGGGGCTTCGGTTACCTGCAATGGCTCGCGGGTGGGATTGACCTTCTGGCCGGGCCGCGCGCGCTGCAGGCCCTTGACCACCACCCAGTCTTCCGCTTTCAGCCCGCTCTTGACGACGCGTAGTCCACCATCGATCGGCCCGAGCGTGACGATGCGGCGCTGCACGGTGCCATCATCCGCCACCACTAGAGCGAACTTGCTGGCCTGATCGGTGCCGAACACCGAGTCCGGCAATAGCAGCGCCTGATAGGGTGCGGCACCCGCCATGCGAACACGCGCGAACATGCCAACGGAGAACAGTCCCTTGGCGTTGTCGACCACGGCGCGCAGCCGCAACGTGCCGGTGCTCTGGTCCAGACGGTTGTCTGCGAAGTCGACCGCACCGCGATGCGGGTAGCCCTTCTCATCGGGCAGCGCCAATTCGACGATCGAACCCTGCTCACCGGCGACGCCCTTGCTGCCGGTCATCGTGAGCCGGCGATACTTGAGCGCGTTCGCTTCGCTGACGTCGAAGTAAAGATGGATCGGATTCTGGCTGACGATCGTGGTGAGCAGCGTCGGCTGAGCCCCGCCACCGGCGGAGACATAGTTGCCGGCGGTAATCACCGAGCGTGAGATTCGGCCCGAAATCGGGGCGGTGATGCGGGTGAAGCTGAGGTCGAGCTCCGACGTCCGCACCTTGGCCTGGGCCACCTTCAGCGACGCTTCGGCATCGCGCTTCAGGTTCTCGCGGTCGTCGAACACCTTCTCGGACATGAACTTGCGGTCGACCAGCGGCTTGCCGCGTTCAACGTCCTTCTGAGAATTGTCGAGCTTGGTCTGGGCCTGCGCTACTTCGGCCTTGGCCTGATCCAGCGTGCGCTCGAACGGGCGCGGGTCAATCGTGTAGAGCAGGTCGCCCTTGTTGACGAGTTGGCCGTCCTTGAAGTGGACGCGGTCGAGATAACCGGCGACGCGGGCGCGGACTTCTACCGTTTCCATCGCCTCGAGGCGGCCGGTGTATTCGTCCCATTCGACGACTTCACGGGTTGCGGGCTTACTGACCGTGACAGCGGCCGGTGCGCCGGCGGGGGGGCCTTTGCGTTGCTGGCTCGTGCCGCGCTCGGGACCAAGCGCCAACACGTTCAGCGCGGGTTCGAGCACCGCCCAAATGCCGCCCGCGCCCTTGCCGGAGATGAACGCCCAGCCGCCAGCCGCGACCGCCGCCGCGACCGCGAAGCCGGCAAACCGGCGGAACAGGCTCGATTGCGAACGGCTCAAGGGCATCCTCGCTCAAAAATGGAATGCGGATATCCGGGCCAACTTCGTTGCAAGTGACGGCCAAAGCCCGGCAATGGAACCGCTGTCCCATCAGACATGCAAGCGGCTGAACCTGCAACAGGAACTTGGCGACCGCGACAATACCGTCGCTGCATGGGATCGCATAGAAAAAGGGGCACGGCATGGTTGCCGCACCCCTTAAGGTATCACATTCCAATGCACGCATTCACTATCGCGTGACGTTGCCCTGCGAGCGGGTGGCGGTGCGTCGCGGGGCCTGGTTCGTATAGCTGTAGGTATCGCCCCATACGGATGTGTTGCGACCGGCGCTGGAGACGCGATAGGCGTTGCCAGTCTGCCGAGGTGCGATGGTCCACTCGTTGCCAGTACGGATATTGCCTGCGCGGGCCGTGCGCACGTTCCGGTTGCTTTCGAAGCGCTCGCGATTGAGCTTCGCGATCCGGTCCGCCTGAGCGGAGAATGGTTGCGCGCCCTGGACGACGATGCGGGTCCGGGCCATCCCGTGCTTGGTAACAAGGCTGTAGAACGTGGCGGCGTTGGCTGGTGCAAGCCGGACACACCCATGCGAGGCGGCGCGGCCGAGGTTGCCGATCGAGGTCGTGGCATGCACGGCGATGCCGCCGTTGAAGAATACCGAGTGTGGCATCGGTGCGTCGTCGTACTGCCGGGAGTGCCACATCTGGGCCATCCAGCCTGGCTTGAACGTGCCCGCCGGGGTGGCATAACCCGGCGCGCCACTCGACACCTTCCAGGAGTGAACGGTCTTGCCCGCGGCCTGAACCGTCATCGTCTGCGACGTCAGGTTGATGCGGGCGACCAGCGTGGGAGGCAGCGGCTTGGGTTTGGCCTGTTCGGCCGGGGCCGCGGCTGTTTCGACCGGCTTGTCGGCGGCTTCCGGCGCCACGCTTGCTGCCGGTGCGATTTGGACGGCAACGGGGGCGGTAGTGGGGGCGGCAACCGAGGCCCGTGCAGGCGCCGTGGCAGGCGCCGTCGAATGCTGTTGCTCGGACTGCGCGATGGCGGCCGGCGGTACTTGAATCATCATAAGGGCAGCGGCGGTTGCCCCGATCACAGGGAAGAGGCCGGTGTTGTAGAAACGCATCACTTTACGCTCCAGAATGTAACGCTCGGGCATGGAGAAGTACGTGACGTTATAGTCTCATCAAGGCTGACAGCACGTTAACGTGCGAACCGTTTTTTGCAGCAAGGACATAGTTGTAAGTAATTGAATTAAAGATTTTTTAAATGGTTAAGACAGTCGGATGCCGGCGCTTTGGGAACGAGTTAGTGTTACTTTTGTGCAATACGCGCGCGGAAGTTGTGGGTTATGTGGGAATGCACTGTCAGTAGCTTTTGGACTTGTCTGGTTTTGATAGCACACGACTTGGCCGCTTCGGCGGGTTCGGATGATCATCGGCGGAAGCAGGGGACGCCGATGATGTCGAGAGAGGCGCGAGCCGTCAGGCGGCGCACCTCTTGGCTTTGC
>CAMDPA010000111.1 GCA_945903565.1 Devosia equisanguinis
CCCGACGGCTTCCCATCTTTGCCGAATGGCTTGTCTGTCGATCATGCAACGGCGTACGACTGTTCGCCGGGACAAGGAATCCCGCGCTGCCGAGTCACACGGTCGCACGCACACAGATCACGATTCAGCTATTTTGCGATCCGTCCTAACTGCTTCGCGGTCTGTGCGCTTCGAGTCACGCTGTCGCAGGGCACAGATCGATCACCCGGCCAGCGTCGGCTGCCATGTCGGTCTCGGGGCTCGCCACTCCAGCCCTTCGAGCAGCATCGACATCTGCGCCGGGGTGAGCGAAACCGAGCCCTCCTTCGTCGCCGGCCACGTGAACCGGCCCTTCTCCAGCCGCTTGGCGAACAAGCAGAAGCCCTGGCCGTCCCAGTACAGAATTTTAACGAGATCGCCGCGGCGGCCGCGAAAGCAAAAGATGGCGCCCGAGAACGGGTCCTGCATCAACACGTCCTGCGCCAGGATGCTGAGCCCGTCGAAGCCGCGCCGCATGTCGGTGACGCCGCACGCCAAAAAGATCCGCACGCCGGCCGGGATCGTGATCATGCGCGTGTCTCCTCAAGGGCTGCCGCAAGCCGCGCCAGCACAGCGGGATCGATGCTCTCATCTGCCTTCAGCGTGCGCCCGTTGGCGAGCACGACCTCGATCACGGCCAGGCGCCGTCGCGCGGCGGCAGGAGCGCAGGCCGTGTGGGGAGCCGCTGGCCGCGGCGCTGCTGGTGCGCTCGATGCTGCTGCAGTGGCATGCGCTGGGAGCGACGGCTGCAGCGTGACTGCCGCGAACGCGGCGACCGGCGACGCCAACTTTGGGGGATTGAGCGCGATGCCGGGTAAGCGCCCCTCACGCGCGAGCCGCAGCCACGTGTAAAGCAACGACCGGCAGACACCGTTACGATCGGCGACGGCCGCAGCGGTCGCGCCGGGCACGAGCGCTTCGCTCATGATCCGCAGCTTCTCTTCATCCGGCCAATTGCGTCGCCGTTCGACCGACGTGATGATCTCGCGCGCCATGTCCGAAACCGTCCTTACCCACGTGCGTAAGGACACTATGCTTCATCAAGCGCCGCCGATTCGTCCCAGGCCGAGGCCGCAGTCGTGAGCCGACGCTTACGTCGCGACCGTTATGCCTAAGGCATGCATGCGCATGACGTCAGGGTGCACGAGGGCCCGACGGCTAAGCCGTCAAGCCAATGATGAAATCCCTCGTATCAGCCGGAGGGTGATCTGGGCTTGGCGTCCAACTTTGAGAAGTTGCGGGATTTTCTGTTTGCGAGGCAATTCTAACTGCCGGATTTAGGATCAATCCTCGATCACCGCCACGGCACGGATCGGGCTCGCGGTACCGCCGCGGATCTTGAGCGGAAACCCGATGAATCGGAACCGTCCGCGCCCCACGACCTGCTCGAGGTTCCACAAGCACTCGATATGCGTGATCCCGCGCTCCCCGCACGCCAGATGCGCCTTGAAGTTCGCCTCGCCCTCCGGCGCGGGGCTGACCGCTTCCACGCCGAATAGCCCCACGCCCTTGTCGGCCAGCCAATGCACCGCGGTGACATGCAGTCCCGGGAAATCGTGCAGGTAGCCCGGCGTGCCGTAGAGCCGTGCGTTCACGCCCATGTTGATCAGCACGGTATCGCGCGGTCTGATCTCCTGGCCCGACGTGACGAGAGCAGCTTCCATTTCAGGAACCGTGATCTCATGCTTGAGCGGCACGTGGCTCAAGTCGAGGCAGATCGCCTCCGTGTAGAAGGTTTCAAGCGGCATCTGATCAATCGACGGCGCCTTTGGATCAGCATTGAAATGGCTGGGCGCATCGACATGGGTCCCGGCATGGTCGCTCATCGCAATACTGAGCGCCTTCGAGGAAAAGCGCGTCGCGCCGGCCTGTTTGATCTCGCTGTGATCGTACCACACCGACACGATCACCGGCGGGTGCGTGGGATGCGCCGGCGTGCGGTGATGTAACTCACGGCTGAGGTCGATCAGCTTCATGTGTTTGCCTGCTCCATTCTTCGAACTCTACCCCGGGAAATCATGCCGCTCCGCGAACACGGTCCACAACTGCCAACGGATCGAGTGGTGGCTCGTCGCCCCGCCATGCGACGTGCCCGTCGGGTCGCACCAGCACCAGCCGCCGCTCATGCAGCGCCACGATTGCCGGATCATCGATCGTCCTGCACCCGAGCGGTACGCCGCGGTGGCCGAACGCCCGCTCCAACCCACTCGGTTCGGGCGCCCGCGAGCCCAGCCGCAACAGCATGAAGCCGCGGCCATAAAGATCGATCGTGGAACTGCCGTTGGGCATTGCCGCATGCGGTGACCGCGCCCCCGGCCACGTCGTCGGGAGATACTCCGATACAGGATTCGGCGGCTCCGGCGTCCCATCGGCGACTGTGATCGGAGAACCGCCATACCGGTAGCCCAGCGCAATACCGTCCGTCACAACCTTCTGCCGCTGGCTGCCCGCGATGACCTCGCTCATCTCTTCGCGCGCCCTCGCCCCCGCAGGCGTATCGAGCGCAATTTCCGGATGCGACTTGAGCTTGCGATCGCGCCCGTGGCTGGCATCGGAATGCGCAACGTTGCGCTGCGCCACAGGCCGCCGCTCCCGCTCGTAGGAATCCAACAGGCCCGAGGTACCCCATCCCGCAAGAACCGCCTCGATCTTCCATCCCAGATCGAACGCATCGCCCAGCCCGGTGTTCAACCCAAGCCCGGCCGCGGGATGCGCAAGATGAGCGGCATCTCCAGCCAACATGATGCGGCCCTCGCCATAGCAGTCCGCGACGACGTTCCGCGCGGTCCAGCGCTTCACCGAAATAACCTCGTGCTTGACCGGCACGCCGATAGCCTCCGTCAACATGCGCGTCGTATCGATCGCCTCCGGCGCGTCCCAATAATCCTTCCCCCTGAGCCCGAGCCTGTAGAGTTCTCGCCCGTCGAGCATCACCAGATTGCGCCAGATACCCGTCGCGTCGACGAACGAGATGAGCGCCGCCGCCCCCTTGTCGTGGTGACGCCAAAGTTCCGAGATGCGCACGAAAACACTGACGTGTTGCCCAACGTGATCGGAGCCCGCCATGCCGATGCGAAGGCTATCGCGGATGACGCTGTGCCCGCCGCTGCAGTCGATCGCAATCTGCGCTGCGATCTGACGCCGTTCGCCGCCGCGATTAAGGTCGCTCACATCAGCCAGAACGCAATCGCCACGCTGATCGAGCCTGTCCAGCCGCCAGCCGTAATGGATCCGCGTGTCGCCATGGCTCGATGCCAAATCACGCAGGATCGGATCGAGCCAGAGCTGGTTGCAACGCTGCGGCCGCTCCGGACTTGTTGCCGTCGCCCCCTTGCCCCCATGATGCGGACGTTCGATGCGCGCGATCTCGTAGCCCGCAAGGCTGGTGCAATAAAGCGCGGTGTGCGGAAACCCCTCCGGTGCTGCCGCATCGCGCACGAGGGCGGCGACGCCCCACCGGCGCATGAACTCCATCGAACGCGAATTGAGCGCTGAAGCACGCGGGTGGTCGGTTGCGCCATCACCTTGCTCGACGACAACACATGGAACGCCACGTGCCCCAAGATCGGCGGCCAGCGCAAGCCCGACCGGCCCCGCGCCCACGATCAGCACCGGTGTCTCGATCGTGCCTGGCGTTGTTTGCGTACGCATGCCCCTGCCCCCGTTACGTCGCGCCCTCATACTCCTCCTTCAACAAGTCGAGCCGGCGGAGCACCTCCCGATCCGACACGACGAACAGCCGCACTCGATCAGCGTCGGCACGATGCTGGATCCAGTTTCCCGCGGGCAATGAAAACACATCACGTGGCGCCCACGCGAGCTTGTCTTTTCCAACCTGGCTCACACCTGTGCCCTCGACCACGGTGCAAACCGCGCTTGCCGTCGTCCGGAAACCAGCAGTCTCTGCGCCTGGTCCAAGCTCCATCAGCCAACAGTCGAGAAATGCCATCACTGGACCGCCATTTCTCGGGTTGGCGTAGCGCACACGGCGAGCCCCGTCGCGGCCTGGCGGCGCGCGTGAAACAGCCGACGATGCCTGTTCCCATGAGTAGCGGAACACCGGCGAATAGCCGGCTGCTGGTTCGTCCGTTTCAGGCACCAGCATCGACGACGTGAATGCGCTATCGAGCGCCAAAGCCGGGAAGGCATTGGGTGGGCCCGGTTGAAAGGCGTCCGTACCGAGATAGCGATGCAGCGAAGCATCCAGCACATCCAGCCAGACAATCGGCCCATTGCCGCGATGCACATGCTCATGCCAGCACCAGCCCGGCGTCGTGACGAGATCGCCCTCCTCCATCGCACAAGCCTTGCCGTCCACCACCGTCGTCGCGCCTTGTCCGGCGAGCACGAAGCGCAACGCATTCATCGAGTGGCGATGCGGACGCGCGGTTTCACCTGGCATCAGGATCTGCAGGCCAGCGTTCAGATTTCGCGTCGTGCCTGCCGGGCCGCCGACCGACGGCGTGTGTGGACTGACCAGCGATAACACGCGCCGCTCCACCGCCTCCATCGAGCGCACACCGATCGCAGCGTCGATCAGCGGCTGCATGTCACTCCACCGCCAGATATGCGCGCGCTCCCGGTCCGCATCGTCCTTGCGGTGGGCCGCTCGGTTCTCCCACAGCGGAGAGACGTGATGAGCGGCCCATGCCTGCTGTACCTCGTCGCCCCCTCCGGCCAAATCGCCGCCAGCAGCACTTTGTGTTGCCGCCGATGCTGCCTTCTCCATCACAACCTCCTTGCGCCCGACCCTACTTTAGGCCGCAATAACCCGACGAAGACAATGCCCCAAGACAATCCTCCATGCACTTAGAACCCAGCCGCGAGGCACTGCAAACAACCGATCGCTCGATCAACTCAATGCCCGATAGTTCTTTATATATTCTTTTTTTGTTCTTGACAAGTGAAAGTTGCATCGGCTATCGCTTAATCATGGTTGCGTATGGGAGGTTGCGATGTCTCGAGCCCTCGTTTGGGAAAGCGTAAGTTGGCGGCGCGGAGAAGACCAGTTTCGGCTCGAGATCGAGCGCGGCGGCCTGTTTGCCACGCTGAGCGCACCTGGTGGCCGATCGCTCACCTTACCTATGGTGGTCTGGGAAGGTCTGCTCGACGCGCTCAAAGCTGGCCGCAATACGAAGGCGCGCGTTGAACAGCAGCAGCAATATCTCGCACGCTCGCGTTCGCGCTGGTACGACGGCGAGGTGTCGGAAGTTGCCGACGCCTATAAATCAGGGCGTTCGATTGGCGAGATAGCGCACTCTCACAATCGCTCGACCTATGCGATCGAGCATCAACTCGACAAGCTAGGCCTCATCTCGAAGGCTGGGATATATGGGCCAGGAACCGATCGAGGAACCGATCGTGAAGGAGATCGTGCCCCAGATCCCAGCCGGAGCACGGCCTCGGCCGATGCATCGGATGAATGGCCGGACGACCGGCCAACCTGGGATCCGCAAACATCAGATGACGATGCAATGATCGGGAGTTGAGGCCATGCCTCGCCTTCGCCTTCAGGCTGGCGTATTAGGTGATGTGCAGCGCGGCATTCGCTGCCCGGGAACCCGCTCGTCGCGCCATGGCTTCACGCAACAGTCCATTGTTCGAGATCACGCCGCAGATGCTTCTGCGTGCGTATGCATGTGGCATCTTCCCGATGGCGGAGAGTGCGGACGATCCTCAACTTTATTGGATCGAGCCGCAGGAACGCGGCATTCTGCCGCTCGATGCCGTGAACATACCACGGCGTCTGGCACGAACTGTCCGCCAGGGCCGTTTCGACGTTGCCGTCGACACCGATTTCGAAGGCGTGATCGATGGCTGCGCGGCGCCACGCCCGGGCCGGCGCTCGACATGGATCAACAGCCAGATCCGCAATCTGTATCGCGAGCTGTTCCGCCAGGGCCACTGTCATACCGTCGAAGTACGGCTCGACGGGAAGCTGATTGGCGGCCTCTATGGCGTGGCACTCGGCGGCGCGTTCTTCGGGGAAAGCATGTTCTCCACCGAGCGCGACGCCTCCAAGGTCGCACTCGTGCATCTGTGCGCACGGCTGATCGCGGGCGGCTTCAGTTTGCTCGACACGCAATTCGTCACCGATCATCTAAGCCAGTTCGGCACCAAAGAGATCGACAAGGCCGAGTTCCAGTCGCGGCTCCAGGCGGCGATGGAACAGCCCGCGAGCTTCGGCCGAATGCAAGCTGGCACGCAGCCGGAAAAAATTCTCAGGATCGTCGCGGCGGCAGCGGACGCCGCAGATGCCTAGGCCTGCGGATCAAACCAACGTGCTTGCTGCAGGGCCCCTGGGAACTCTCACTCCGCCGCAGTTGCCTGCCCCGCATGAATAAGGCCGATCAATTCGCCCGGCGTGATTGGCGCATGGGCAATGCGTACCCCGAAGGGGCTCAACGCATCCTCGATGGCGGAGATGATGGCCGCTGCAGCCGGGATTGTGCCAACCTCTCCGGCCCCTTTGGCTCCAAGCGGATTGTTGGGAGATGGCGATTGCGTGAAGATCGCCTCGATGCGCGGCACCTCTCCTGCACCGGCGATCAGATACTCGGCAAGATTCGTACTGAGGGGCTGGGCCGCAGCATCATAGCGCATGATCTCAAACAGCGCGTTGCCGATGCCGTGCGCTATCCCCCCGCGCAACTGCCCCTCGACCAGCATCGGGTTGATGAGCACGCCGGAGTCCTGGAGTGCAACATAACGCACGATCTCGACGCCACCTGTTTCGATGTCGACCGCGACCTCCGCCACGTGGGCCGCGTTGGCATAGGCAAGCGGCCCGCTCTGCCATGCCTCGGCGGCCTCCAAGCCTGGCGTGAGCCCCTCCGGGAAAGCATAGCCCGGCGCGCCCCGCAGCACCCGGGCAAGTTCGCCCAGCGCGATGCCACGTCCGGGTACGCCCTTGATCTCGACGCGGCCATTGCGCAATTCGAGATCGGCCTCGGCGGTCTCCAGCATGTGCGACGCGAGCTTCAAAGCTTTCGCCGCCACCGCACGCGCAGCAAGCTTGACCGAGGATCCCGCCGTCACCAACTGCCGGCTCGCAAAACCGCCAAGCCCGAGCGGGGCAACAGACGTGTCACCCGCAATCACGCGGATTTCACTGGGAGCGACGCCAAGCTCTTCCGCGCAAATTTGCGCCAGCGCCGTCGTCAAGCCCTGGCCCATCTCGACGGCGCCGGTATAAACGGAGATCCCTCCGGAGGCCGCAATCCTAACGCCGCCCGTTTCGAACGGCCCGCGCCCGGTGCCCTTCACCGCATTGGCAATGCCAATACCAAGATAGCGCCCGCGCGTACGGGCCTTGGCCCGCCGTTCCGCAAATTCATGCCAGCCCGCGGCCTGCAGAACCTGCGCTTGCGAAGCAGGATAGTCGCCGCTGTCATAGACGATACCGGCACCCGACCGCGCCTTCAGGGGCTTGGAGTACGGCATCTTCGCAGCGGGGATCAGATTGTCGGCGCGCATCCGTGCCCGGTCGAGGTTGAGCTCACGTGCCGCGCGGTCCATCAACCGCTCCATCACGAATGCTGCCTGCGGATAGCCAGCCCCGCGCACCGACGAAACCGGCATCTTGTTGGTGAAGGCAACCGTCACGTCCATGCGGTAGGCCGGCAACAGATAGGGCCCAGGCACCGCGGTCGCGGAATTATAGGGGAGGTTGGCGGCCTTGAAGGTGTAGGCACCTTGGTCGTGCAGCATCGCGCCGCGCACGCCACGCAACCGGCCGTCACGTCCAACCGCGATCTCGACATCCCAAATCTGGTCACGTTCCTGGATCGCACCGAGAAAGTGCTCGCGCCGATCCTCGACCCACTTCACCGATTGTCCGAGCAGCCGGGCCGCGCAAACTGTCGCAATCTCTTCAGTGTAAACGCAGTACTTCGGCCCAAACCCGCCACCGACCTCCGGCGTGATCACGCGCACGCGGTCATCACCGATTCCCGTGACGGCGATAATCGTTTGCTGCAGATCGTTGGGCATCTGCGTCGAGGACCACACGACAAGCGCGTCCTCGCGCACGCGGTTCTCAACGACGATGCCTCGCCCCTCCATCGGGTGGCCACCTCCGCGATGCAGTTTGATCCGCTCCGCAAACACCCGTGCATCGCCCGCGAACGCGGCGTCGACGTCGCCGTATTCCAAGCGATAGGTCGTGAGCACATTCGTGGAAAGCTCTGTGCGAGCCAACGGCGCGCCGGCATCAACGGCAGCTGCAAGCTCAGCAACAACGGGCAACGGCTCGTACTCGACGTCGACCAGGGCCGCCGCGTCCTCGGCCGAATAGCGCGAATTGGAGACCACCATGGCGACAAGCTCGCCAGCATAAGCAACCTCCCGTTCGGCCAGAATAAATGGCGTGACGGGAATTTTCGCAACACCGGAAGACGCGATCAACGGCATGCGGCGCATGGTTGCAACCTGCGCCAGGTCATCGAGCACAAGAACGGCATGCACGCCCTCGACGGCGCGCGCCGCCACAGCGTCGATCCGGCGGATCATTGCATGCGCATGCGGGCTGCGTACGAAGGCGGCGTGCAGGCATCCGGGCACATCGACATCGTCAAGAAATGTCGCACGCCCCTTCAGCAGTACGTCGTCGCGCGGTCTCGATACGCGCCGGCCGGTTCTTTCCATCCAGTCCAAACCTCAATTGCCGACAGCGCGCCTCGCCTCCGCCACCACGTCGGCGGGCGTAGCGTAAACCTTGCGGTAAAGCTCCGCGATCTTGTCGCCTGCGATTGGATCGACGTCGAGGCCGGAGGTTTTCGCATCCTTCACGAACTCCGGATCCACCATCGTCGCCATGAACGCTTTGCGCAAGACGTCGACGCGGTCGGCCGGCGTGCCGGGCGGCGCCGCGAACGGTCGTGCGGCGGCTTGTGGCGCGAGTATCAATTCGAGCGCCTGTCGCTGCGACTGGCTCGTCGTCTTGTCGAGCAACATCGGTACGTGCACCGGTACCGCCACATCGCGCGACAACGCCGCCTGAACCAGAATATTGACCTTGTTCTCGTCGATCCAGTTCTTGCGGGCCGCGCGAAGCGACGAGTACGAGAACCCGCACATCCCATCGACCTCGCCGCGCTCCATGGCCAATGCCACGTCGTTGGTTCCCGGATAGCCCGACACCAGCTTGACGTTGAGGCCGAACATGACCCTCACAAGGGTTGCGAACATCTCCGGATCGGAACCTTTACCAAGACCACCGACAGTGAATTGCTTGGTCTTCATGTCGTCCCACGACTTCACCGGCGACGCATGCCAGGCGATGCACGTGCTCGTATCGGTGGAAATACTGCCGATCCACTCGAGCCGCGACGGATCGTACTTCGCATTCTCGATCATCGGTGCAATCGGCAGTGTGCGCCCAAACGTGCCGATTACCAAGCCATCCTTAGGCGCATGGGAGAGGATGTACTCGAGCGCTTTCTGACTGCCGGCGCCGGGCATATTCTGCGCCACAACGGACGGATTGCCGGGAACATGGCGGCCGAAATGGCGGCCAAGCACACGCGCGTAGATGTCGTAGCCGCCACCGACACTATACCCGATCACAATGTTGATGGTCTTGCCGCGATAAAACGCTTCCGGCCCTTGCGCCGCCGCAGGCCCAGCCGCCCAACCAGTCACCCAAAACGGAATAATCGCGAGAACCGCACGTGCGCGAAGCCAGTAGTTACCGCGTTCCATGCCCCCTCCTTGCCATGCCGTTGCAAACCGGAGCTCGATAGCATGAGCCTCGTTGCATCCTTTGGCGCTAGCACTAAGCAGTCTTTCGTTGGAAGGCCAACGCAGGGTCTACGTAGTCACTCGCTTGAGCAGAGTCTTATCGCAAAATCGCGCAGGACACATTTGCGAACTCTGCTCAGCCCCCTACTCCTCGCTCTTCCAGCGCTTGACCATGCCGGTATCGATGTCAAACAGGTCGAGCATGCGGCCAACGGAGTGATTGACGATGTCGTCCAGCGTCTGCGGCCGGTTGTAGAACGCGGGCACGACCGGGCAGATCACCGCCCCCATCTCGGACAGTTGCGTCATCGTGCGCAGATGGCCGGTGTGCAGTGGCGTCTCGCGTATGCCGAGCACCAGCCGGCGGCGCTCCTTCAACACGACGTCGGCCGCCCGCGACAGCAACGACCCCGTGATGCCCGTGGCAATCTCGCTCATCGTGCGGATCGAGCACGGCGCGATCAGCATGCCCAATGTGTGAAACGACCCCGAGGAGATCGAAGCGCCGATGTCGCCGATCGGATGGAACTCATCCGCCATCTCGCGGATATCCTTGGTCTTGATATCGGTCTCGTAGGCAAGCGTCATTTCAGCCGCCCGACTCATCACCAGATGGGTCTCGATCCCGAGCTTCTTCAGCTGCTCCAGCGCCCGAATGCCGTAAATGATGCCGGACGCGCCGCTGATGCCGACGATTATGCGCTTTTTAGTCGTTCCGCTCACGGGGCGATGCGTCCTTTTAGAAGTCGGCCTGTCGAGAGTTCGCTTTTCAAACACGGTACGCTGAAGAGATGGCCTTGATTGCATTCGGTACGCAATCGCCGAGGCCTCAGATCTTCGACGAGCCCGCCAGCATGGTATCCAGGGCGTCCAGCATGACATCGAGTGGGTCCGCCGCCAATGGCCTTCCGAGAGCCACAGCATAAGCCGCCGCATTGGCTGCGGCAGCCGCACGGGGAGAAGCCGCTGGAGTTTCCACGATCGCCGGCATCTTCAGCGCGAACATCGCGGCCTGTTGCAACCGCTCGGCCTCCAGCTCGGCCTTCTTGGCGATTGATCGCAACGCTTCAGCGGCTTGCGCGTCGATCGCGGGTGGTGGCTGCTTGAGATTGCGCCGGGCCGTCCGCAGCGGCACAACGACGTCGACGCGCCAGGGCTCCACCGCAGCCACGACGGACTTCGCGTCGGAATCCGTCAGACGGCGCCGGTTGGCGCCATGCCAGAGCATGTAGAGCAGCACATTGACATCGACGCCCGAACCGTCCTGCAGATCGAGGCAGGCCTTCTGCACCGCGGGGCTCGCGTAGAGCTTCAGCGAGAAATCCCAGAACGGATTGGTACGGCCAGTTCCTGAAGTCGTGCCTGAAAGCGGTTCGGTCATGGCGGCGATCGCTCGGTTGGGTTCGAAGTTTCACCGCCCCGCGATAGCATATGCAGGTGTCTGCGGAAACACGCGGAAGAACCATGTTTACCTGCCAGGTTCCATATCGAGCGGCGCCCCCCCAAGGTGCGCGGCTGGTTATGGCGGATGTGGCGATGATCCCGAACACCCCGGGGGCGAAATCCGTGTTCAGGTCAACGGTGCGCGACGGAAAAAGCGACAGCGCGCCGTTTCCAACCCGATGCCAACGTTCGAACAGCTTTGGCTGCGACCAAAACCTCGCGTCGAAACCGGCGTCATCATCACCCAAACTCAGGAGTTCGTTGTGAAAACCACTCTCCTTGCAGCCGCCATCCTTCTCGGTTCGTCGACACTTGTGCTGGCCCAAACCGCCACGCCAGGCATCGACGCTCGCCAAGCCAATCAGCAGCAGCGCATCAATCAGGGCGTAGCGACCGGCCAGCTCACGCCGCGCGAAGCCAACAACCTTCAGCGCGGCCAGAACCGCGTCCAGCGCATGGAAAACCGTGCGAAAGCCGACGGCGTTGTCACCGCTGGCGAGCGCGCCCGCATCCAGCGGACTCAGAACGTGGAAAGCCGCAAGATCTACACCAAGAAGCACAACGCGCGGCAGGTTCCATAACAGCGGGCACCCCTCCTGAAATTGCATTTCAGGGCCGCTCCCACCGGGGCGGCCCTTGGCGTATAGTGCGGTGAAATGCCCCCAATGGAGACCCGCACGCCGATGCCGCAAACCCTGACACGCGCCCCAGCCCGCGCCACCGCCGAAGCCTTCGGCAAGGTTTCCAATCTCGAAGAAATCTATGCGCTGCTGGCGACCCTCGACATCGAGAACGGCTGGGCCAAGCGCGAGCCCTCGATGTGGCCGCGTCCACGGCAAAACTTCGTACCGGCGCACTGGTCATATGGGCCGGCCAAGGCGGCGCTGGAGGCAGCGGGTCGCTACATCAACACCGAGCTGGCCGAGCGCCGCAATCTAATCCTCGCCAATCCCATCCCCGGCAACACCTATGCGACCGTGCGAACGCTGGTTGCCGCCTACCAAATGGTGAAGGCCGGCGAGACCGCGCGCTCGCACCGTCACACCGCCAACGCGCTGCGGCTCGTGCTCGACACGGCACCCGGCACGTATACGGTGGTCGATGGCCGCAAGATCCCGATGGTGCGCGGCGACGTCCTGCTGACACCCAACTGGTGCTGGCACGCGCACGCCAACGAGAGCCCGGCCGATGCCTACTGGATGGACATCCTGGACGTACCGACCGTGCACTTACTGAACCCGATGTTCTTCGAGCACCATGAGGAGGGGCTCGAACCGGTGACCGGCACCGACGAGCAGGGCGCGTTCAGGTACGCGTTCGCCGACAGCGTCGTGCGACTCGAGGCAGCCACCGACATTGCGCCGGGCCGGCGGGAAATCGCGCTGCTCAACCCGCAAGGCGGCCCGGCGATGGCGACCGTCGGCCTCTCCGTCACACGGCTGGAGCCCGGCGTAAAGTTGGTCCAAGAGCCATCGACCGCCAGTGCCGTCATGGCGGTGATCGAAGGCGGCGGCACGGCTGAGATCGACGGGAAAACGATCACGTGGACGCGCGGCGATGCCATCGCATGCCCAGCCGGGTTGGCGCAGACGGTGACGGCGCAAAGCCGCTGCTACCTGCTACACGCGACCGACGAACCGTTGATGCGGGCGCTCGGCTGGCTGCGACCGATACCCGCTGTTTAGGAAAAAGGTCGGGCTGAGGCCGGCTTTTCTGCCGGATGAAGCCCAACACGTCGTGCGACAATGTCCGGGCCGCGGAATGTCGGGCTTCGCACAAAGTGCGCTCAGCATCGGCCTACGAGCGCGCGGCCTACAGACCTTCCGACACGCGGTCGAGGGCCTGGATATCCTTCAGCCGAAGGCCGCCTTTCTCGTCACAGTCGACGAGCCCGCGTTCGTGCAAATCGCGCAAGGCAAGCCCGAGCACATCGATATCAAAGCCGAGCATATCCGCCACGGTGCCACACCGGAGATCGTCGGTGATCAGCGAGGGATCGCGCCCTTCGTAGCCGTTGTTGCGCGACACCACGATCAGGAACGCCGCCGTGCGCTCCACGATGCTGCGATGAAACGCAACCGCATGGCTCAGCGGGCCGGCGATGGCTTCAGGTGGCAGCGCTAGGAATTCTGAGTTTTCGGTGGTGGCAAGTTGCCATCTGTAGGGCTTTCCGGTCGGTACCGGCACCCACTCGTCACGGCCTCTTTCGTTGGCATCGGCCCCGTCGAAGGGCGTCATGCCGTCAGGCATTCCGTGCTCGTCCATGTGGCTTACCCCGGCTACGCGTCGATGCCCGCCCAGGCATCAACTTCACAACAAGAAAGCTTTTCCACACGACGAGTTAAATTATCTCGACGGCTGTTCAGAAGTCAAGATTCGAAATGCTCCGTGTCGGTAGCACACGAGTTGTCCGGTTCCAGTAGCACACGATATGTCCGGTAATCCGTGATTCTCTCAATGCGCAGCATTGGGGGGATTGGATGAGCCGGGCCAAGTGTGACGAGGACCGGAGAATGGAGAAGTTTCTGGACGTTTA
>CAMDPA010000112.1 GCA_945903565.1 Devosia equisanguinis
TGCGCCGCAACCGCCGCCTCACGGCACACTATGAAGCCCTCGCCATGATGGCGGTCGGCTTCATCAAGCTCGCCATGGTTAACGTCATGCTGAAGCGGTTGACGGAGGCCACCGCTTGATATTCTTGGTGAACTTCCGATTCAGGCTCTAAGGAATCCCCGCGCATGTCCGCCATCGCCGATCGCCAGACGCTCGATGTCTATTCGAAGGAAGCCGCCAGCTACGCCACGCGCGACCGCAAGGAGCGGGCCGACGGTTTCCTCGATCCATTCATCGCCATGATGCCGGCGGGTGCGGTTGTGCTCGATCTGGGCTGCGGCGCGGGCTGGGCCGCGTCCGTCATGCAGGAGCGCGGCTTCGACGTGCACGCGCTCGATGCGACGTCGGAAATGGCAGCCCTCGCGCAAACGAAATTGAAGCGCACGGTGCGCGTCGCCTCGTTCGAGAGTGTGGATGACGTCGCGGCATTCGATGGCATCTGGGCGTCGGGTGCGCTGCTACATGTGCCCAAGGCCGAGATGCCCGCGCTATTGGCGAAGCTGTCGCGCGCGCTGAAACCGGGCGGGCTGCTGCTGGCCACGTTCAAATCCGGCGAGGGCGAGGCGCGCGACAAGATCGGGCGGTTCTACTCGTATTATGCGCTGGCCGAACTCGAGCGGCTGTTCGGGGCGGTGCCGGGGCTGGCGATCGAGGGCCACCTGCAATCCACCGGCACCGATTTCACCGGCAACGTCAACACGGTCTACGCCCTCAAGGCGCGGCGCAACGCGACGGCCTGAGTCGCGCGCGAGCATAGCAGGGATCAACGGTTGTCGTTGCCGGACGTGTCGCCGGGCCCGGTCTTGGGCGACGCTGGATCTTTGTTTCGCGCCAATCGCGCGAGACTTGCGGCAATCGCGGGCGGCAAGTTGGTGAGATCGGCGCGCGGCGGCGCGGTCGCATGGCTTGAGCGCGTCGTCGGCACGTCGGCTGGTGGGTAGCCGCCGTAGTCCTGCGCCGTCGTCTCGAACGGCTGACGCTGCGCGGGTGGTATCGGATCAGGATACATCACACCGTTGCCAGACGGTTGGCTATTGCCGGACCCGTATCCATTGCCGGTCGCGGGAGCGACGCCGGAAGCCGCGAGGAGCTCCGCCAAGCCGGCCAGGGGACCTTGGATGCCGCCCGGAACCGGCGGTGGTGCGGGGCCGGTAGCGGCACCCGGATCCATCGTCGGCCAAGCCGTAGGCTGAGGCGCGGGCGGCGGCTGATAGCCGTAGTTCCCGTTCGGTGCGGCTCCGTTCTGCATGGGCGGGGCGTAGTTCATCTGCGCGGGCTGCTGCGCGTAGTCCTGGGGGTGAGGCGCCGACTCGTGCGCTGGCATATAGGCCGCTTCGTTGGCGGCATAGCCATTGACCGGTGGCGGCTCGAAGGGCTGCGCGGGAGCTGACTTGCCAGCCGCTGCGTTGCGCGCGCCGGGGGACGCGACGCGGGTGTGCTTGCGTTTGCCCGCCCCCATCAGCCGCCCAGCAAACGACTGCGCGGGCACAGCCGATCCAGCATCGTTGCCTTGCATGGCGGCAATCGGTGGAGCCGCGGCGGCGGAAACCGGCTGCTCCGGCTGCTCGTCGACTGGCTTGGAGTTGGTCTTCGACTTGGTGCGGAACAGCCCCACCCGCTGCAGCCGCTTTTCGGACTTGGCGATCGTGCGGACCATGCGCTCGGCTTCACGCGAACCGATCGGTTCGCCGTAGTAGTAACCCTGGGCGTACTCGCAGCCGATCGAGCGCAGGAAGCCGACATCCGTCTGTTCCTCGACGCCTTCGGCCACGACCTTTTTACCGAGTTCGTGGGCGAGAGCCACGATCGAACGCACGATCGCCGAGCCGCTGCCGTCGGCCGCACTCGCCTGCACGAGGTCGCGATCGATCTTGATCGTGTCGAACGGGAAACGGCTGAGGTAGGAAAGCGACGAATATCCCGTGCCGAAGTCGTCCATCGCAAGTCCAGCGCCCGCCGAGCGGAGCTGGTCGAGCACCTCGACAGCGCGCTCCGGGTTCTCCATCACCAGCGTCTCGGTGATCTCGAGCCTGAGCGAGCCGGGCGGGATCAGCACGCGGCCGATCACCTGGCGTACCTCCTGCACGAGATCGGCGCTGAAGAGCTGCCGGCTCGAAACGTTGACTGAGACGAACAGCGGCCGGTCCTGGCGCGGCAACAGCTTGTGCCACTGCGCGGAATCCTCGACGGCCCGGTTCAAGACCTGCGAGCCGAGCTTGACGATGAGATCGCTGGCTTCCGCGATCGGGATGAAATCGCCCGGTAACAAAAGCCCGAGCTTGGGATGCTGCCAGCGCACCAGCGCTTCGAAACCGGCAAGCTCCTCCGTCGCCAGCGAGATGATCGGCTGGTACAGCACGATGAGTTCGCGCCGGTCGAGTGCTGCGCGCAACTCGCTTTCGACGGCGACGCGGTTGTCGACCTCGTTGCGCATGTCGGCATGGAACGTCTCGACACGGTCGGCGCCGCTGCGCTTGGCGCGATACATCGCGACTTCCGCATCCTTCAAGAGATCGGCGGCCGTGCCAACATTGTTGTCCCAGATCGAGATGCCCAGGGCTGCCGTCAGTACCACGTCCTGGCCGGCGATCTTGATCGGCGAGCGCACCGAGCGGCGGATGGTCTCGGCGAGCTGACCCAGCTCCGCCGTATCGTGCGCCTGCATCATCAGCAGCGCGAACTGGTTGCCGGAAATGCGCGCCAGCGTATCCTGCGGGCCGAGATTGCGCTGCAGACGCCGCGCCAGCGTGAGCAGCAGGCTGTCGCCGACCACCAGACCGAACGATGAATTGACGCTGCGGAACTTGTCGATGTCGACGAGGATCACCGCCGGCAGGATCATCGGCTCTCGCACCGCGCGCTCGCAGGCAACGCCGAGCCGGTCGACGAACAGCTCGCGATTGGGCAGGCCGGTCAAGCTGTCATGGACCGCGTCGTGCAGCAGCCGCTCCTGCGAGCGTTTGCTTTCCGTGATCTCGCGGATGAGCCCGACGCAGCGCAGCGCACGCCGGTCCGAGGAGGGCGCAGTCGAGGCTTCGAGGTCGAACCAGCGGTAGGAATTGTCGGCGTGCAGCATACGGAATTCGAGCCGGATCTCGCCACCGCCGTGCTCCTTCACGGACCACAACAGCAGCCGGAAGCGCTCGCGGTCGGCGGGATGCAGATGGCCGCAGAAATCGTCGGATTTGGTCGTCAGCTCGCCCGGGCTGAGGCCGAGCGTGGCTTCGACCAGTGGGCCCGTGCTGACCTCGTCGCGGCGTACGTTCCATTCCCACACCGACGCGCCCGAGCCGTCGACAGCGAGCGAGCGCAGCGTCTGCTCGCTGGGGGCTGCGCCGCCCACGCTCTCGACCGAGCGGAATGCGAACTGGGTGACGGTGAAGCCGACCAGCACCGTGATCAGAACGAGGCCGCCCGTCAGGCTCGACACGACAGCGTCGCCCGACATGCGGCCGGTCAGCGTGACCGCCGCGGCAAACATCCAAACGAGGAAAAAGATCCAGGTCGGCAGCAGCGACAGCGCGCGGTCTTGCCCGCGCAGCGCAAGGTAGGAGGTGACGAGGATGCCCGCCACGCCGATTGCCGCGAACGAGGCGCGTGCGAAAGTCGAGGCCAGCCGCGCATCGACCAGCGCCAGCCCCACCAGCGCGAGCTGGGCGACGATCCACACGCCGATCAACATCCGTGCAAGCCCGTGCGAGGCCGTCAGCCGCAGGAAGATGTGCATGAACACGAGGATGCTGGCGGCCATCGCAGCCTCGGTCGCCGCGCGGTAGACGGCGTTGTCCTCGGGGCGAAGCTGGAACAGCTTGTGCCAGAAGCCGAAGTCGACGCACAGGTAGGCTAGAACGCACCACGTGACGAGCGCGGCGGAGGGGAAGATCGGCTTGTGGTTGGCCGCGAACACGGCGGTCAGGAAGATGCCGAGCACGCCGGTGATGCCAAGCAGAATGCCGTTGTAGAGCTGCCGGTCGCGGGCCTTCAGCTCATACTCGACCGGTTTCCATACGTAGATGCGGGCGAAGCGGTCGGACGCCAACTCGGCGACATAGGTCACCGTCTGGCCAGGCTCGAGCGAGACCCGGAAGATGTCGGCACGGTCGCTGCGCACCCGCTCGGGCAGGAAGCCGAGCGATGGCGTCACCGCCTCGATCCGGCGCGCGTCGAGATCGGGCCACACGATGCCCGAGCCGATCAGCGTGTAGCGCTCCGCCGTCACCCAGCGCTCAATCGGCCGGTCGGTGGCGTTGCGCAGCGCGAATACGACCCAGTTGGGGCTGATCCCGGTCGCGGAGGCGCGCACGGACATGCGCCCGACCATGCCCTCGACGTCCGCCGCGGTCTCGACCTGGATACTGTCGCCGCGCGAGGACAGCAGTTCGGCCTGCTCGGTGATCTCGATCATGTCCTGATCGGCCGCGAGCTGAATGGCCTTCAACGCATGAACCTGTGGCGCGCCCCACACGAGGCATGCGGCGACCACGAACACGAGCGATAAGGCCGTGCGCCACCATGATGGACGCAGCCCGTATCGGCCGGCGCTGATAGCGGATGACGTCATGCGGGGTTACGTTCCCCCGCTTGCGCATTGTCGTTACTGAGCCGGGCGAACAGCAGATGGTCCTGCCACACACCGTTGATCTTGAGGTAGCTGCGAGCGCGGCCTTCGTTCTCGAAGCCGCACCGCTCAAGCACGCGGATCGAGGCGGCGTTGGACGGCATGCAGGCTGCTTCCACGCGATGCAGCCTCAGATCGTCGAAGGCAAACCCAAGCGCCGCCGTGACAGCCGACGTCATGTAGCCGCGACGGATATGCGGCAGGCCGATCCAGTAACCGAGCGTCGCGCTCTGCGAAATGCCGCGCCGCACGTTGGTCAACGTAAGACCGCCGACGAGCGCTTCGTCGCCCGCGCGCAGAACGAAAAACGCGTAACCCAGGTCCTCGCGGCTTTCGCGCGCGTAGTGGCGCAGGCGGCGGCGAAACGCGGAGCGCGTAAGCTCGTCGCTCGACCACTGCGGTTCCCAGGGCGTCAGATGCGCCCGCGACATCGCCCTCAGCTCCGCCCACTGGACGAAGTCCGACATGCCCGGCGCGCGCAGCCACAGGCCGTTGCCGCGGATCGGTGCGGCATTCTCAAATCCCAGGCCTGTACGCAGGAAGGCCATGCGTGGTTCGTCCCCCTCAGCCCGCCAGCCGTGTGCCGGCCAGCTCGGACCAATGCTTTGAGCGTGCGCCGGCGCCGACGACTGTCGTTGCCGGCCGTCCACCCGACACCATCTTTTGGGCGAAAGTGCAGACCTTTTCCGGCGTCACCGCGTCCACCCGATCGATCAATTCGCGCGGTGTGATCAGGCGACCGTAGACGAGGAGCTGACGCGCCATCTGCTCGGCGCGGGCGGATGAGCTTTCCAGGCTGATGAGCAACCCGGCCTTGAGCTGGGCCTTCGCCCGATCGACTTCGTTGTCGCCGGGCTTTTCGCCGGCCGAGCGGACAACCTCGTGGGTCACGATGTCGATCAGATCGGCCATCATCTCAGCCCCAGTCGCCGCGTGAACCGTGAACATGCCGCCGTCGGCCAAGCCCCAGGCGGACGAATAGATTGAGTAGCACAGGCCGCGCTGCTCGCGGACCTCCTGGAACAGGCGGGACGACATGCCCCCACCCATCAGGCCGGAGTAGACCTGAGCGGTCAGGAAATCCTCGTCCCGGTAGGAAGGGCTTTCGAAACCGAGCAGCAGGTGGCACTGCTCGAACGCCTTGGTCGAGGACCGCAAACCGCCGACATAGCTTGCCTTTTCCCCATCGATTCCCGTGCCGCCATTGAGGCCGCCGAATTGGGCCTCAACGTGGCGGACGAGGTCGGTGTGACGGATCGCGCCGGCCGCCGATACGACGATGCGCGGAGCCACGTAACGCTGTGCGAGAAACCGGCGAAAATCGTCCTCCGTAAAGCTCGACACGGTCTCGGGCGTGCCGATCACCGGGCGGCCGACCGGCTGCTCGGGAAACGCCGCATCCTGGATGAGATCGTAGGCGAGCTCGTCCGGGCTGTCCTTGATCCCCGCGATTTCCTGCAGGATGACCTCGCGCTCGCGATCGATCTCGGCCGGCACGAACGCGGAGTTCTGCAGGATGTCGGCGAGGATATCGAGGGCGACGGCCTCGTCGCCCTTCAGCACGCGGGCATAGTAGGCGGTCATTTCGAGCGAGGTCGCGGCGTTCAACTCGCCGCCGACCTGTTCGATCTGTTCGGCGATATCGCGCGCCGAGCGCCTTGCCGTGCCCTTGAACGCCATGTGCTCGAGCATGTGCGAGATGCCGTTTTCCGCGGCGCTCTCGTGGCGCGCGCCGGCGGCCACCCACACGCCGAGCGATACCGTCTCCAGATGCGGCATGTCGTGCGAGACGACGCGCAGGCCAGACGGAAGGGTTGTGATCTCGGGCTCGGGAGCGTTCATCGGTTGCCCTCCGTGGCGACGCGCGAGCGGGCTTCGATGAAGCGCTCGATGGCGGCGAGATCGTTGGGCAGCACTGTCATACGCTCGACCTCGGTCATGAGAGATTTCAGCCGGGGTGGGAGCGCGGGGCGACGGCCCGTGATCTCAGCCATGGCGTCGGGGAACTTGGCGGGATGGGCGGTCGCCAGCACGATACGCGCGGCGCCGGGCACGGGAGCGAGGGTATCGGCGGCGTGGATCGCGCAGGCGGTGTGCGGCTCGGCGAGATAACCGGACTGGCGCTCCGTGCGGCGGATGGTTTCGGCGACGGCCTTTTCGTCGGCGGAAGCGGCCGCGAACTCGGCCTTGAGCCGCGCGTGCGCCTTGCCGATCTCGAACCGGCCGGATTGGGCGAGCGAGGCCATCTGCGCGCGGATCGCGCCGGCATCGCGGCCGCCGGCCTCGAACAGGTAGCGCTCGAAGTTGGAGGACACCTGAATGTCCATCGACGGCGATGTCGTCGCAACGACGCCGCGCGTCTCGTAGACGCCGGTTGCCAGCGTGCGTGGCAGGATGTCGTTGGCGTTCGAAGCGATCACCAGCTTTTCGATCGGCAGCCCCATCTGGCGGGCGACATAGCCGGCGAGGATGTCGCCGAAATTGCCGGTCGGCACGACGAACGACAGCTTGCGGTGCGGTGCGCCAAGTGCCGCGCCTGCCGCGAAGTAATAGGTCACCTGCGCGACGATGCGCGCCCAGTTGATCGAATTGACCGCCGACAGCGCAAGACGATCGCGGAAGGCGTGATGGTTGAACATCGCCTTCACCAGCGCCTGGCAGTCGTCGAATGTGCCGTCGACGGCAAGCGCGTGGACGTTGGCTTCGGTCGGCGTCGTCATCATGCGGCGCTGCACGTCCGAGACGCGGCCATCCGGGAACAGGATGACGACATCGACGCGCTTGGAACCGCGGAATGCCTCGATGGCGGCGCCGCCGGTGTCGCCGGAGGTCGCCCCCACTATGGTTGCACGCTGGCCGCGCTTGGCGAGCACGTGGTCCATCATGCGGGCGAGCAACTGCATCGCCACGTCCTTGAACGCCAGAGTCGGCCCGTGGAACAGTTCGAGCACCCAAAGGTCGGGGCCGATCTGGACCAGTGGCGTCACCGCCGCGTGGCCGAACTGCGCGTAGGCGTCGCGCGCCATCGCCGACAGGTCCGCGCGCGAGATATCCCCGCCGGTGAACGGTGCGATCACCTCGACTGCAATTTCATGGAATGGCCGGCCGGCCATGCCCGCGATCATGTCCGGGGCAAGTTTCGGCCAGGTCTGGGGCATGTAGAGGCCGCCGTCGCGGGCGAGCCCGGCCAGCGTAACGTCGGCAAAGCCCAGCGTCGGCGCCTCACCCCTGGTGGAAATGTACAGCACAGTCGGCTTATGCTCGTGATGAACGTTGGTGGGACTGTTCCGGCCGTGGCCCGAAAGCCGAACCGTAGAACGGGGATGGCCCAGGAACAAGGCGAGCGCCCCCATGAACGGGGACTACCGCACAGCTAGTAGAGCAATTTCGAGGCGCCGCCCGGCGATTTACACCCTGTGGGCAAAAGTGTCTCGGGAGACCGGCCGCACTGCCCCGGCGGCCGGGCGCGGGCGGGCGAAGGCTGCCGAGAGCCCGGTTCGAAGGGCGGTTGCCGGTCCAGGCGGCCGCTACTTGGCAGGCGAGGGCTACTTAGGCAGCGAGCGCGCGGCCTCGACGTACTTCGCGATGAATTCCTTCATCTGGGGCGAGACGGTGAGCGCGCCGCGGATCTTCTCGTTGGTATCGGGGCCGGTGCGGAACGCCGGCACGAAGCCGAACGTCTTGCGGCCCTCCTCGGCGAACTCGGGATCCGTCTCGAGGGCCTTGAAGGCCTTGGCGATGGTATCATAGGCAGCCTTCGGCGCGCCCGGCGGAAACACCGCGATGCGCTGCATGGCATGGCTGAGCGCAACGATGGTCTTGTAGGTCTCCCACAGTTGACCCGAAGGCGGCTTCCCGGTGATCTTCTCGTACAGCTCGTGATAGGCGAGCAGATCGAGCCCCTCGACCTGCAGCGGCTTGCTGAAGGTCTTGCCGTCCCAGCCGGAGTCGTAGAACAGCCCCACCGCGACGCCATGCTTGACGAGGCTCGGTTCGACCAGTGCGCGGTAGGACGGCGGGCTCTCCGAGTAGTAGTTGATCTCGCCGGTCTGCAGCGCATGCCGGGCCGCGTTGCTGCCGCGATAGCCGGTCACGTACTTGTATTTACGGCCGAGCATTTCCAGCGACATCCGCAGCAGCAGGTCTTTGCTGCTCTCCGCGCTCAAGCCGCCGGAGACGAGGTCCTCGGCCTTGCCCAGGTCGAGGGGGCTCTTGATGCCGGGCTTGGTGTCCGCGCGCATGAAATAGACGGTGGTACCGGGTTGGTAGGCGACGAATTCGTAGGCCTTGAAGTCGACCTTCCACGGCTTGGTGTCGGAGGCATAGGGCCAAGCCACGCCGGTGAACAGGCCCAGCATCGTGCCGTCCTTGGGTGCGACCTCGCCGAGATAGTTGGTGGCGACGCGTCCGCCCGCGCCATCCATGTTCTGGACGACGATGTTGGGATTGCCCTCGATGTGCTTGCCGATATGGCGGGCGACCACGCGGCCTTCGATGTCGGCGGGGCCGCCGTTGGCATAGTTGATCAGGATCGTCAGGCGCTTACCGGCATAATAGCCTTGCGCGGTGGCCGGGCCGGCGCTGAGCCCCACCACGAGGCCGCTGGCTGCAACTGCGAGGCTGGTTCTCACCATGATGTCTCCCCCTGCTCTAGCTCGTCAGTTTTCCTGATCGGTTGAGTTTGGGCTATTCTCAGTCGAGGCTGGCGTTGGAGACAAGATAATTCTTATCGGGCATCGACGATGGCAGCGCGATTCAAGGCAGCGAGAGGACGCGCTTGATCTCGGCGATGAAGTGCTCGGCGGTCGCAATGGCATCGCCAGCCTCGTCCGATGGCACGGCAGCCGCGCCGGTCTCGTAGTCAGCGATTTCTTTGTAGTGGTAGGCGGCACTCAGTGCTGCGGCGAGTTGTGGGGCGATCGAGGGCTCTGCCTTGGCGAGCTTGTGAAACTGGACGTTGACGCCTTTATGGGTCTTGGCGACCTTACCTGTGCGCTCGTGGATGAGTGCCTGGGCAGCATGAAATTGGGCATAGTACGCAAGCCTGGCCGCCTGCCGCGTAACACCAACCGTCAGGATGCTCCGCGCATCGGCAAGAGTCTCGTCGGCTGCGGCCAGATAGAAGATGGCCTGTGCGTTCATAGATCCAGACCATCCTTGCGAATTTCATACATCAATGGGAACGACGGATCACGCCAGCTTCCGGCCGGGTATGGCATCGCATGCACGATCGCATCCGTCTCGTCCAAGATTGCCAACTCAATGTCGGTGATACGGCGAATGTCCTGCCATCGATTGGCGGCAAGATCCCTAAGGAACACGGCGATATCGTAGTCGCTATCGGGACGCGCATCGCCCCGGGCGCGCGAGCCGTACAGCACGATGCGTTCGATGCGCGGTCCGTAGAGCGCAGTTATCGCAGTGCGGAATTTGTCCAGGACGGGGTCGGGCGCGGTCATAGGCACAACATAGGGCAGCGCGGCCAATGTAACAATTGTTGCCCGAAATGATACGCGCTCGTAGGTCGGTGCTGAGCGCCTTTGCGCGAAGCCCGACATTTCCGATTACTGCGAAAAGCGTCGGGCTTCGTAGGCTGGGTCAAGCACTTGCGCGACCCAGCAATCTACGAAGGCGCGCAAATGCTGGGTCGCGCGACAGCTTGACCCAGCCGACGCCACTACGCGACTGGGTCCGACCAAGCCATCACTTCGTCCCCGATCCCGCCTTCACATACGTTTCGATGAACTGGCGCAGCTCCGGGCTGGTGTTCAACATCGCTCGCACTTTCGGGTTGGTGTCGGGTCCGGTATTGAACTCCGGCACGTAGCTGAACGACTTGACGGCCTCGTCCGCGAATTCTTTGTCGGTCGCGAGCTTGGCGACGGCGGCCTGCATCGCGTCGACGGCCGCTTTCGGCGTCCCCGGCGGAAACACCGCGACGCGGAACACATCGCCGATCAACTGCAGCGCCGTGAGATAGCTCTCCCACAGTTGCCCCTTGGGCGCCTCGCCCTTGATCTGCCGGTAAAGCTCATGGAAGCCCGGGATCGGCAGGCCCTCGACCTGCTTGGAGCGCGAGAACGTCTTGCCGTCCCAGCCCGGATCGTAGAACAGCCCGATCGCCTCGCCTTTGGCGACGAGCTGCGGCTCGACCACAGTGCGATAGGACGGCGGCGACTCCGAATAAAAATTGATCTCGCCCCGTTGCAGCGCGAGCCTGGCCGCGACGCTGCCGCGATAGCCGGTCACGTACTTGTACTTGAGGCCGAGCAGATCGAGCGTCATACGCAGCGTTATGTCCTTGGCGCTATCGGCGGACAGACCACCGACCACAAGGCCCTCCGCCTTGGCGAGGTCGGCCGGCGTCTTGATGCCGGGCTTCACGTCCGTGCGCATGAAGTAGACGGTCGTGCTCGGCTGGTAGGCGACGAATTCGTAGGTCTTGAAGTCGACCTTGCGCGGCTTGTTCTCGACGGCGAACTGCCAGGCCGAGGCCGTCAGCATGCCGATCATCGTGCCGTCCTTCGGCGCGACCTCGCCGAGGTAGGTTGCGCCGACCATGCCGCCCGCGCCGTCCATATTCTGCACGATGACCTGCGGCTGCCCTGCAATATGCTTGGCGACGTGCTTGGCGAAGAACCGGCCCTCGATGTCGGCCGGGCCGCCGGGCGCATAGTTGACGAGGATGATCAGCCGCTTTCCGGCGTAGTAGTCGGCGGATTGGGCCGCGGCGTGATGGCTGTTCGTGCTGACAAGCACTGATGCAGCCGCAATGCCAAAGCGATAGCTGAGCCAGCGCATATCCATCCCTCCCGCGTTCCGGGGCGTAGGCTGGGTCAAGCGCAGCGCGACCCAGCTTTACTTGCCGGACTGTGTTGGTTCACTCCGACTTTGGAGTGCAGGCAATTGCGTGCAGTCCTTCACCGTTTGCGCTGAAACGCTGGGTCGCGCTGCGCTTGACCCAGCCTACGGACTCCGGACCTCCTGCTGCTACTTCAATTCTTTCTGAACCGGGGGAACAGCGCAAGCGCGCTTTCGTTGGCGATCGCCGAACGTGCCGCGGGCGTGAGGCCGTCCCAGGTTTGCAGGCACTCGTGCTGAAGGTCGATCGTGTGGCGGTCGATGTAGGGCCAGTCGCTGCCGTACATCACGTGGCCGGGGCGGGCGACTTCCATCAAGCTCGACAGCGCGGCCTTCGAACCCGAGATCGCCGTGTCGAAATAGAACCGGTCCACGAACGCGCGCGCGCCTTCAGGCACGCGGGTGGAGAACGCGGGCTGGTTGATGTCCTGCTCTTCCATCAGGATCAGGCGGAACGACAGGAACGGCAAACAGCCCCCCGCATGCGCGAGGATCCACTTGATGTTGGGATATTTGCGCATGAACTCGTTGTAGATCAGGAACGCGGCGACGCGCGTCGTCTCGAACGTGTACTCGATGATCGAGGCCCAGATCTGGGTCGACAGCGTATCGACCAGCGCGGGCCGCGCGGGGTGGATGAACACGGTCGCGCCGCGCCGGTCCATCTCCGCCAGCAGCGGCTCCATGCGCTTGTCGCCGACGTAGATGCCGTTCTGGCTCGACAGCAAAATGAGCCCGTCCGCGTTCAGCGTATCGAGCGCATAGGCCATGTGCGCGAGCGAGCCGTCGATGTCGGGATAAGGCAACGGCGCGAAGAAGCCGAGCTTCTTGGGCGCATTGCCCGCGAACTTCGCGAGCGCATCGCTCACTGATTGACAGAGATAGCGCGCGTCGGCGTCGCTGCCGTGATGCACGCCCGCGACCGACAGCGGATTGACGACCGCGCCCGCAATGCCGAGCGCCTCCATCGCCTCGATCGCCTCCTGCGGCGAACTGTTCTTGCGCAACGGCCGCGACGGATCAGCCGCCCCCGACCGCACCAGCGCCGCCTGATACTCCGGCAGCACGCAATGGTGGTGCACGTCGATGTAATCAGGCGACGCGGATGTCGCCTTTGCTTGCGCGGCCATGGCTCGTGTTCCCTCGAAACGGTGTTTCATGTGTGTGCCGCAACGTGGCCGCGTCGGGGGGCGTTTGTCCAGGGGTGTGCGTCGTAGGGCGGTCAAGCGCGGGAGCGCGCAGCCCGCCGGAGCGACCAACGAAATGGCGCGCAGCCCGCCGGCATCGCGCTCCAACCGGCGGCCCGACCACCGCGAGCATTCCGGAGTGCTCGAAAAGGTGGCTGTCCCCAATTGCGAGGGATGCGGTGAGGGGTGGGCAGCGTTGAACCGGTTGGGCGTCGATACGGGTGTGTGCGATCACGCGCGGTGCTGTTTGCGCTGGGGCGGCAACTTCGGCGCGAATCGCTTGTGGAGTAGGCTGGCGGCTCCAACCAATGCAGGAGCAGCCCCATGAGCGCACTCGAAGACGTCACGCTGGCGGCGGAACGACTACCGGTTCCAGATGAAACGGTAAAGGCCGGCGTGCAGGCAGCCCGCAAGGTCGAGTCCGGCTATCGCTCGGCTACCGTAGCGATGCTTGTTGCTCTGTCGATTCATCATTGCATGGGGAGCGTTCCCGTGAAGGGGCAATCTTTATCTGAACCGAAATTGGCTTGGTTCTTCAAGGAGGATCCTCGATCATTGGGCTTCCATTTCGGCATAAATGAGATGCTCATAGCACTTCGCGTGCTGGGGCCATATAAATTTGTAACAACAAGAAGCGGAGAAACTTTGGCGCATTCTGTGGAGATAGCTGTGCTTGGTAAGGGCATTTGTGACGCGACGATGGGCGGCGCAATTGATATTGATATCCAGATGCCACCTGACGCCAACATACCTATCCCCTTGGCTCAGGTCGTCCTCTGAACTGACCCGTACCATCTACAACGCCTCGTCTCGTCGACCAGCATCCGCATCGTCCGCGGCGGGTGCGTGACGAGCTGCTCGAACACCCGCGCGGCGATCCGGCCGATGCCTTT
>CAMDPA010000113.1 GCA_945903565.1 Devosia equisanguinis
GCGAACCTATGAGAAAGGCATCAAGGTCAGCAAAGCCGAGTTGGCGGCGGTCAAGCTTGTCGGCGATGACTTCCATCCCGAATGGAACTATACAATCAGCCCACGTAGACCGGGGAACTCGTAGCGGTTATTCTGCGATCTGTCCTTAGCTTTCAAACGATTAACAATTTCGTCACCGTGAATTGCCCACAGTAACAACCCGATGTCGCGGATTAGGCGGAACACAAATTCCTCACAGCTCCAACAGATCTCGGTGCAGTTGCACGATCTGGCGGGCACGTTCGACCCGTGGTTTCGGCGTGGTCAGCACCTGGCGCAACTCGCCCGACATGACTGACCTCGTTGCCAGCGCCACCCGATGGGGAGAGTATTGCGGGAGAGGCGAATACATGAGGAGCAGCGTGTGAGAGCGGCTTTGCAATTCGGCATGTTCGCCCCCGTGCCGCACGTCACTGTCGGCTCGCGCGAGATGACGCGGGCGGTGGCTGGCGCTGCTGCACCATTGGCGGCGGGCGCGGTCGACCCTGCCTACCGTCTTGCCCGCGACGTGCTGGCGGCGGCGGATCGCGTGGGCTTCGACCTCGTCCTGTTCGCCGAACGGCATTTGGGCACCGATCTGGAAGCATGGATGCTGGCAGGCGCGGCGACGGGTTTCACCAATCGCATCAGGCTGCTGGTCGCGGTACATCCCGGGTTGTGGCATCCGCAGCTCATCGCCAAGATGACCGCCTCTCTCGACCGGATGGCGAAGGGGCGGGCGGCGATCAATCTGGTGACCGGCTGGAATGTCGGGGAAGCCCGCATGTATGGCGGCGACGTGATGCTGGAGGATGATGACCGCTACGTGCGGGCCGAAGAGTTCGTGCAGGTTCTGCAGGGCATGTGGCACGAGCGCCCGTTCTCGTTCAATGGCCGCTTCTATTCGATCGACAGCGCGGAACTGATGTTGCGACCGGCGAGCCCCACGCCGCCGGAAATCTACACCGCCAGCCGCAGCCCGGCCGGTCTGGATATGGTCGCACGCTGCGCCGACTGGTGGTTCCTCTCGTTTGACAAGAACGCCACCACCACCGAAGCGATGATGGAGAGCATCGCGAACTCCATCGCGGGCATGCGCGAGCGGGCGGCGCGCCAAGGCCGACAGGTGCGGATCGCGTTCAACCCGTTCGTGGCATTGGGCGCGTCGAAAGAAGCGGCCTTGGCCGAGGCTGCACGCCTGTTGACGCCCGATGAGCCGGACGCGGACCTGCGCAAGATGGTGTCGCGCGTCGGGCCATCGATGCGGGCGGGCTGCGTCGGCACGCCGGCCGAAGTCCGGGCCCAGCTCGAGCGCTATCACGCGATGGGGATCGAACTTGTTCTGCTGCAGTATGTGCCCACGGTGGAGAACGCCGAATTGATCGGCGCGGAGCTTATTGCGCCGCTGCGTGGACGATAGCGCGCAGCCGTCCGGGTTCGACTTGCGCGAATGGCGGGGTTGGAGTATCACCCGCTCGGCTGGAACGCCGGGTTGCGGACATCTTGCCCGTCCCGAGCAATTGGCCTCGTCGACTGCGCGCCTAGCCCAAGGGTAGGTCGCAGATCCGCATTGCCGCGGTAGCTCAGTTGGTAGAGCAATGCATTCGTAATGCATAGGTCCGGGGTTCGAGTCCCCGCCGCGGCACCACTCAAATCAAGTGCTCCCGATAACGGGCTGTTGACGCGTGACAACTGATCAGCCCGCGTCCCACAGCGCCTTGACGCGGGCGTAGGCGTCGCGACCGTGGCTGATGCGCGCGGGGCTGGATGAATCGCCCCATCTCTCGATGGCCTCGGCCCAGGAAGCTCGCGCACGGATGCGGCCCAGCCAGCCGGTCAGATTCGGCACGTCGAGATAAAGGTCCGAGAGCCCAAACTTGTCCATCCGTGCGACGTAGACGACGAGGGAGAGGTCGGCGAGCGAAAACGTATCGCCGGCCAACCAGGGCTGTCGCGCAACGACTTGGTCGATCTCGCCGAACACCTTCTTGAAGCGCCGCAGAGCGCCCGGAAGAAGCGGCGAATCCAATCCCTTCTCGTTGTTGACGAGGTCGTTGTCGCGCCGCACCTCCTCGGGCATCGCGGCGTAGTGCGCCGCAACCCGCACCGGATCCGCTGTCAGCATCAAGTGGCGCGTCGCGATGCATTGGCCGATCGTACGGCTGTCGACGTGAAGATGCTCGTCGATCCGCTTGGTCCAAATCCGCATGGCCGCGCGATCGGCGAGGTCGGCGGGACGCAGTGAAGGCGCCGGAAATGCGTCCTCCAGGTATTCGAGGATGACCTGCGACTCGCGGATGACGTTGCCGTCGTGGATGAGCGTCGGCACCACGCCGCGCGGGTTGAGCGCGAGATATTCGGGGGCATGCTGATCGCGTTTATCGAGGCCGGGATCGAGGATGCGGCTCTCCCAGGCGCGCCCCTTCTCTGCGAGCGATAGCCGCACCTTCTGCGCGGCGGTGGAGCGGTCGAAGTGGTACAGCGCGAGCATCAAGCCGGCGCGCTTTCGGCCTGCATCATCTGTCGCATCAGGCGGCGCGCCTGGAGTTGGGCGGCGTCCGCGGTGATGTCGACAAGGCCGTCGATCGAGCCTCCGGCAACGTTGGCCTGCTGCAATTCGAGGATCTCCACATCCTCCATGAAGGTCGCTTTCGACCCGTCATAAAGCAGCTTCGACATGGTGGGATCACCGAGTTTAAAGTTCCTCGCGAAGCAAAACAGGTAGTGGCTCGACGTCTCGGTCTCCGGCGTGACGAGATGAGTCGCCCAAATCGAGATGCCCTGGCTGCGATCGCCTTCGGGCGCACCGGTTCCGGTTTTCGCGCAGCCGACGTCGAGATACACGGTGGCCGGCGCCTTCCACGTCACGTGCTGCCAGCGGTCGACGTTGGTGGTGAAGTTGCCGGCCTTGGCGAACAGCGGTGGCGGCACGAAGTCGATCATCCAGCGGCCGACCTTGACGCCGTTGTCGAGGCGCTCGGTCTTGGTGGGCGTGGTTGCTTCGCGGGGATCGCCGGCGATGGTGCGGCGGTGAATGTAGGCGACGTGGGTGAGATCGAGCAGGTTGTCGATCAGAAGCTGGTAGTTGGCCTTGAGGTGGAGATAGCCGGGCGTCGCGGTCCATTCGGGACTGTCGAGCCAGGGCAGCTCCTCGATCTTGGCGGGGTCGGCTTTGGCCGGATCACCCATCCAGATCCAAGCGACGCTCCAGCGCTCCACCAGGGGATAACTTCTCACACGCGCGCGGGCGGGGATTTCCTTCTGGCCGGGGATCTCCACGCAACGACCGTCGGTCGCGAACCGCAGGCCGTGATAGCCGCATACGAGGCTCTCGCCGATAACCTCGCCGGACGACAGGGGCGCAGCGCGATGGCAACAGCGGTCCTGGAGCGCGGCGGCTTTGCCGTCCGTGGTGCGAAACAGCACGACCTTTTCGCCCAGGAACGTGCGCGCAACGGGCTTTTCGCCGAGATCCTTGACCCAACTCGCTGCATACCAGCCGTTCTTCACGAACATCGTTTCACTCCGTCGAGGGTCTGACCATTGGTGTTGCCGGCCAGGATACGGCAGGACGAAGCCGCGCGACAAGATTGTGTTGACGCTTTCGCAAATTCGCTGCCGGCGGGCCCTAAGGTCGGAGGCCACGGACCTTGGTCTGGATTGCGAGGAACGCGTTGAAAGCGCACAATTACATGAGATTTAACGCAATTGCGGGCGGCCAAGTCATGAGTGTCGAGATCAGGTCCGCCCTTGCGGCGGCAATACGCCGGTTGGCGCTTTGCTTGACGTGCTTGCTTTCGATGTCAAGCGTGGTGGATGCCTTCGATCTCGGTCACAAGCGCCCGCGCGGCATGGACCTCGCAAAGCTGTCGCAGCTCACCACACACGAAGGCCGTCTGCTCGCCCCCGCAGCCCTGAAAGGGCGGCCGTTCGTTGTCGCGTTCGGGTTTACGCAATGCCCCGACGTGTGTCCGACGACGCTGCTCGACCTGTCGAACCATCTGACGGCGCTGGGACCGCAGGGCGACAAGCTGGCGGTGCTGTTCGTGACCGTGGATCCCGAGCGCGACACGGTCGAGCATCTGAAGTCGTATCTGACCTCGTTCGATCCCCGCATCATCGGACTGACCGGCCATTCCGCCGACGTTGCCGCCGCCGCCGGTGCGCTGGATGCCTTCTACGAGCGGGTCGAGAAGAAGGACGGCAGCTACAGCATGGACCACACCGTGAAGGTCCATTTCTTCGACCGCTACGGCCTGCTCGCCACCAGCATCGACATGTTGAAGGCCCCGCCGGAGCGGGTGAAGGATCTGATGGCGCGTTTGCTGGCTCAGTAGGTCAGCACGTGTTTGATCAGCACGGGCCGAGATCGGTGCCCTGCGCGGCGGGGCTCGCATTGACCTGACGCCAGGCGAGAATGGCGAAGTGGCGGGTGCGGGACGGTGCTACGCGGACCACCGTCTCCCGCACGAAGGTTGCGCCGCGTTCACCCACGGCTTGCGCCCGGATCAGGAAGACGCGCTGTGGTGAGATCGCCTGCATGTCCGCCGGCAGCCGGGCCGACGCACCTGAAGATGTACCCGCGCCCAGCATCGCCGACAGCGCTGGCGTCGCTTTCGATAGATCGGTACCTTGCAGGCCAGAGTGCACTGTAACGAATGGCAGGACCTTGGCGAGGAGCGCGGCATCGACGCCCAGCACCTGCGCCAACTCCAGCGGCGAATCGAGGGGCGCATTCTTGGGACCGGTACGGCGGCCGGCCTGACGGTAGTCGTCGGCTTCCGCGCCGCCTTGCCGGCGCACGCTGTCGGGATCACCATTATCGAGGATCGCTGCCGCAAGCCGTTCAGCTTCGTCGGCGGACCGCCCGGCGCCCACCAGCAGGCGGCGTAAGACCGCTTCGGTCGCTGTGTTGAGGTCGATCTTGCCTGCCTCGTCCTCGACGGTGACGAGCACGCGCCCCACGCCGATGCTGCATGCGTAGGTTCGGCCATCGGCTGGGAAGCGCCGCTGCCATCCGCGGGCCAAGCGGGCATTGACGAGATCGTGCAGCGCCAGTTGGGTGCCCGCTTCCGCCAGCGCCCTTGCGTCGGCGCTTGCGGCTTCCGCCGACGCTTCTTGGACGTGCGAGCGGACGGACATCGTGAACGCCGCGGCCGCCAGCGCCAGAAACAACACGACCCAGATGACGGAGATCAGCACGAACCCCGCATCGCCACGCGCGGGCTCAGCGCTGCAAGCGGTCGAATTGCTCGCCGCGGCCGGGCAAGCGCTCGCGCTGGGGGCGGGTGTTGAAGTTGAGTTTGCCACGGAACTCTTCGACGATGCCTCGGATCTGGTGCCGATCATTCACAATACGCGGTGTGATCGCAATCAGCAGCTCGGTTCGCTTGATCGTGTCGGTCTTGTTCTTGAAAAGGTTACCCACGACCGGCAGATCGCCGAGCATCGGCACCTGCCCCCGTGCGCGCGTCGCCTTGTCCTGGATCAGCCCGGCGAGGATCACGCTCTCGCCGTCGTTGACCGCGACCGTCGTCCGGATGCGGCGCTGCTGAATGGTCGGCGAATCGATGTTCGACGATGTCGTCTGCACGACGTCGGACACCTCCTGCTCGATGTCGAGCAGGACGCGGCCGTTGTCGCTGATCCGTGGCGTGATGCCGAGAATGATGCCGGTGCTGCGGCACGAGACGGAATTGACGATCGGCGCGCCCGGCGTCAGCACCGCCACGGCGGACTGGGTTGCAATGGGAACCTCGTCGCCGACCTGCAGCACGGCCTTCTTGTTGTCGAGAACCATCATGCTGGGCGACGACACGATGTTGACGTTCGTGATCGAGCTCAGCGCGTTGAGTACGACCTGCACGTTGGCCGAATTGAGGAAATAGGAGAATCCGGGAACGACCGGCGCGACCGCGCCGAGCACGCTGTCGGTGAACTTGAACTGGCTCTGCTTACGCTCGAAGAACCAGCGCATGCCGAGCTTGAGCTCGTCGTTGAGCGTTACTTCCGCGATGGTCGCCTCGAGCAGCACTTGGCTTGGAGCGACATCGGTGCGCGACAGAATTTGAAGAATGCGCCGATATTCGCTCGCCGTCGCGGTGATGACCAGCGAGTTGTTGTGCTCGTCGGCGATCACGCTGATGCCGCTGGCGCGATCGTCGGTCGCCCGTGTCAGAGAATCGGCTGGGGATCGCGCTGGACCGGCTTCCGGCACCGACAGTACGTTTGCGCCGGGGGCGCTGGCATCGCGGGCCACAGCGGCCTGGGCGGACGGCGGCAAGGCGGGAAGTCCGGGCGTCGCGCCTAGTGCAGACGGCCGCGGCGTGAGGGCCGCGATCGGCTCAGGCGAGGACACCGGTGCCGATGCCGTCGAGCCCGGCGGTGCAGCGGCGGTGGCTGTGCTGGTCTGGTTGCGGGCTTGATCCTGACCCGCGTAAACCTTCTGCAGCAATTGCGCGAGCTCCGCCGCCGCGCGGTTCTGCACGTGATAGACGTGAACGCGCTTCTCCGTGGCGCGACCAACCATGTCGAGCTTGCGTAGCCAGGATTCCGCCCGGCTGAGATATTCCTGACGCGCGGTGATCACCAAGATCGATTTCAGGCGCCGGTTCGGCACGAAGCGCACGACGCCTTTGCCGGGACCGTCGCGATCGTTGGCGAACACAACGTCGAGTTCCTGCGCGATCGCTTCGGGATCGGCGGATTCGAGCGGGAACATCGCGAACGACATGCCGCGCATCCAGTCGACGTCGAATACGGCGACGGCGTCGGTCAGCGCCGAAAGATCGGTGCGGGTGCCGGTCAGGATGACCAGATTTCGCTGGGCGTCGATGCGGACCTGGCTGCTCTGCGGCGCGACCGATTTCAGCAATCGCTCCATGTCGGGGGCGGAAGCGTGTTTGAGTTGTATGACCTGGGTGGCCATGCCGACACCGCCACGGCCCGTCGCGCCTTTCGGCTGAATCGGTGCGCCGGCGGCCAGGGCCTCCTCGATCGGCAGGATGCGCATGGTGCCGTCGCCCGGAACGATCGCCGCGCCTTGCGATTGCAGCGCCACCTCGAACATCTCGAGCAGCCGCGCGCGGGTGACCGGTTGCGGCGTTTGCAGCGTGATCGTGCCCTTGACCTTATCGCTGATCGTATAGTTGTGGCGCAGCATGTCGCCGAGCACCACCTTGGCGGCGGATTGAATGCTGGCATCGGCAAGATTGAGCGTTACGCCATCGCGCCCGGCTGGCGCCTGCGGTGGCCGCGGATCGGGCGAGCCGACGAGTTCGCCGGTGCCCGGCAGCACGCTCGGTGACCTTGCTTCCTGATCGGCCGGATCGCCCAGGCGCACCCCAGCGCGGCGGCGAGTCTCGTACTCGAGCTGCGAGGCGGTGTTGGTTACGATGGGATCGGGCATCACGAGTTGCTGCGGCGGCGCACAGCCCGCGAGCATCGCGAGGAGCACCAAACCCGCCCAATGTCGACCGCTGCGCAACAAACCGAATCTCCACTCGACTTCGTTCTACCGCGCCTGACATGGCGTCAGACAAACGCAGGCAGGCAGTGCCTTGAGGGAACGCAGGACAAGAGGCCGGCGGGGCCGTCTTCAAAACACGCGCTTGGCACGCCGCGAGGCCATGCCATCACGGTGACGGTGTTCCGAGTCGCTCATCGATTGGAAGCGCGGGCCGGGGAGTTGCCAACAGGTGTTGCATCTTCATCCACCGGGATCAGACCTTGGTCTTAGGGGGATCCCCGCCCTAGGTCCATTCCCGCTCGCTCGGGAATAAGAGTAATTTACCCAACAATCGCCGCATTTTACGAAGGCCAGGATTCGTATCCCGCCCGCCGAAGGTTGCGGACAGCGTTGATCCACCGCTGGCCAGAATTCGTACTGGCGGGCAATTGCAGTTCAGAAGGGGTGCTCCGATGGTATCGGAAATCAAGCGGCGAGACTTCATAAAGCTCGGCGGGGCGGGTCTCGTTGCTTCAGCCGGGGTTGCCGCCGGCTCTGGAGCGGCAGGCGCCATGGTGGAGTGCACGACGCCGGCGGCCGGCAGCACGATCAATCTCGCGATCACCAGCGCCGAGTTCGAGATGATCGATGGCGAGAAGGTGCCGATGCTCGCGTATCAGCGCGATACAGCTGCCCCGCGCGTCCCCGGCCCGGTCGTGCGTGTAAGAGAAGGGGACGAAGTCTCGATCACGATCACCAACACGCGGCCCGAGCGGCACGGTTTCGAGATCACCGGCATTCCCGGCGCATCGATGACGATCGAGCCAGGGCAGACGTGCCGCGTTACATTCACGGCGCCGGTCGCTGGCACATATATGTATCACGACCCCGCCCATCCTTCGCGCCACCTCTACCGCTTGCTTGGACTGCACGGCGCGTTCATCGTTCATCCGTCTGCCAACAACGGCTGGTCGACTGACGAGTCAGCAAAACGCTGCATTACCCCCTACAGCCTCAACCAACTTGCACCGGGCGATGTCGAGTCCGGACGGAACGTCAGCAAGGTATTCGAAGCGTTCGGCACCTCGCCGCGGTTCCCGGGCGGCAAATGGGTGCCATGCCCCATCGATCGGGAATTCTCGACCCAGGAGCGGATCTGGCTGTTCAACCAAATCGATCCCAGATTCAATGCACTGATCCGCAACAATGGGATCAATTCGAGCGGATTCGTAGCCAGCGCGGATGCTATTCGCGCCAATTTCGTGCCGCGCTATTTCACCATCAATGGCCGGAGCGGGTACGATCTCAGCGAAGCCTACGACGTCGTCATCAAGAACTATATCGGCGAGCCAACGCTGATTCGCACGATCAATGCGGGCATGGCTCACCACTCGACGCATATCCACGGCAACCACCTGCTCGAACTTGCGCACTCCGTGCTGAGCAACGACGGCGTCGTTCCGTACATGGGTGCAAGCCGCGTGGGAGCACCCGGCGAGGTCGTGCTGCACAACAACATCTGGGAGCGGGACGTCTGGCCGACCTGGCCAATGCAGATCCGCGACATGCTGCTGCCGCTGGAGGTTCCGCCGGACATTCCGAACTGGGAGGCTCATGCCTCCGGCGCCGCCGCCGAGAAGTTCCCGCTGCGCTATGTGATGCACGATCACTGCGAGATGAGCACGACGGCAGCGGGTGGAAACTACCCGCAAGGCGCGGTCACGCACTGGCAAATCTCCGGTCCGGTCGGCGGGCGCGCCCCGGCCTGACAATTGCACTGGCCTGACAATTGCTGCAGTCGTTTCGAATTTTCGAGACCGTCTACGACATACTACCGCATTGGGGTTCCAAGATGACAACGACATATCCTCCCTATACCGCCGGCACGGGCGTGAGCGGCCCCGGTTCCAACAACGCGGGCACGGTGAATTGGTCCGCGACGGGTGGACAGCAGGATTCCTACGAGGCGTTCGGTTGCAAGGTGCCCGATCTCGATCCGATCAAGACGCCGGATTGGTCGCCCGCGAAGGTCTATTTCGAGCGCAAGGTGTTCACCAACGGCGTGCGGACGTTCTGGGACGGCAAGCAGGTCACGTATTGGGGTTTCGAAGATACCATCAAGGGCAAGGACCAGAAGCCGTTCCCCTCACCGCTGATCCGGCTGCGCGAGGGCGATCTCGCCCACGTCCAGCTCGAGACGCGAACCGGCCCGCATACGATCCATCACCATGGCATCGAACCGACCACGATGAATGACGGCGTCGGCCACGTTTCGTTCGAGACCAGCGGCCGTTACGTCTATCAATGGCGGCCGCGGCACGCCGGAACGTGGTTTTACCATTGCCACGTCAACACCGTGCTCCACTTCGAGATGGGCCTGTTCGGCCTCCTCGTCGTGGATCCGCCGGAGGGCTGGGGCATCCCATACAAAGATGGCGCGGCGCACCGCTATGACACCGAGAAGTTCTGGGTTGCCGACGATATCGATCCGAAGTGGCACGGCCTGAACCACGGCGCCGGCCTGTGCGGCGATGACGTCGGGCTCAATATTTTCAAGCCGAAGTATTTCCTCGTCTCCGGTGTCGATAAGACCCAGACGCGGACGCACGTGAATTCCGCGATCCGCACGAGCCAGGGCAAGAAGGTGCTGATCCGCATCTTGAATGCGAGCTACTCGATGCTCGGCATCAAGATCAAGGGACTCAACAGCGAACTGATCTCCGTTGACGGCCACGCGCTCGTTAGCCCGGAGCGGCCCTGGTCGAAGGCGATGACAATTCCGGCCGACACCGAATTCCATATGGCAACGGCGATGCGCCACGACCTGTGGATCGACACCACGGGGGTGCCGAAGGGCACCTACACCGTGGAGTTCAAGTATTACGACTGGATCACCAAGAAGGTGCACAACGCAGGGCAGGGCAACTACGAAGGCACGGCCGAGACGACGATTACGATTCTTTAGGACGGGCCACGGCGATGCGTACTTTCAATACATTCCGGCGCGCCGCAATCGCTGCGATGACGCTCTGGGCGTTTGGCGCGGCCGATGTCTCGGCGCATCAAGGGCGCGGCCAGCTGATGCACGAAACCGCGGCGGCGCGCCCGGCTGATCCGGCCTACGTGCCGCCGGCGCCGGAAACGCTGGGCGGACCATTCGAGCTTGTCGATCACACCGGGCGCAAGGTCACCGACGCGACGTTCCGCGGCAACTGGGTCTTGATGTTCTTCGGCTTTGCGGGCTGCCGCGAGGCCTGCCCGATCGGGCTCGAGAGCATCACCCAGACGATGGAGACCCTTGGCGAAGCCAGCGCGAAGGTGCAGCCGCTGTTCGTGGACCTCGATTTCGCGGGCCCTGATCTCACGGGCCTTGCCCAGTTCGTCGGGCATTTCCACCCGAAACTTCTGGGCCTCACCGGCAATCGCCGGCAGATGTATGCCATGTTGCGCAATTTCCAAGTCCGGCGCGAAATCAAGCATGCGGTGCAGGGGGCCAAGGAAACCGGTCCGCGCATCGATCACACGGCTTATATTTACGTGATCGATCCCGCTGGAAAAACGCGCTCGTATTTCCATCACAGCCTGCCGCCCGCCGAAATGGCGGCGCATATGAAGCGCTATTTCTGATTTAGCGCCGATTAAATAAAATGCGTTTCCACAACCGTCAGGTCGTTTCGCGCCGAGGGCGCGACTGGGACCAGTCCCCGTCTTGCGCAAGACTGGCTCTGCTGGGAGGGTGACCCTCCCAGACCCACCCTCTTTTTGGACGCTGGTGGCCACGTAAGTTTGGGATTCGCATTCGCAGTTTACGGCAGTTTCAGCTCGCGGCTGCGGCTGCCGGCTTCGATGCGGACCGCGTGCTGACTGATCCCGGCAAGCCGCCAGCCTCCGATCTGAGCACCCTCGGCCAGCCAGCGGCCTTCGGGCAACTCCGGCGAAACAATCAGCGCACGCCGGCCGTCTCGGCCATCATGCAGTATGCCCGCCAGACGAAACTCCACCATCGCAGCCTCGGCCGCCGGCTGCGCGGCTGGCTGAACAGGTTGGGCCGCGGCCACGGCAACCGGCTTTGCCGCTTCCGGCCTGCGACTCGCCCAGAACAACGGTCGCAACGCCGTCTCCGGGAAGCTCAAGGGTGTCGTGGCATCGAGACGGAATTGCGCCTTGGCGGGCTGACCTGTGGACGATGTTTCCCCGCCACCGGTCGCAGCCGGCGAGAGCGCACCAATCTCCACCGGCGTTCGCAGAAGATACGCGTTGATCAGCCCCAGACCGGCGACCGTTGCGATCAACGCCGATGTCGTCAAGATCCGGCTCATGGCTCACCACTTTTCTTCGCCAGCCCGAGATAAGCGAGCACCCGCAGATCGACCTGCAGCAGGCGATCACCATTCCCGGCGCTCGAACCGCCTGACGTCGCCGGCACAATGTCGAGACCGTCGACGACCAGCAGCGGGCGGTGCACTTCGAGCTGATGCAACAGGCGTTGCAGGGCCTCGATCGGGGCCTGCAGCGACATCTGCAACGCCGCCATCTGCAACGGGTCGCGTTGGACAGGTGGCAACGTGCGCGAGGATTGCAGCCGCACGCCAGCCTCTCCCGCCATCTGCCGGATCGCCGACTGCAGATTGGCGAGGCGGATCGGCTCGGTCTCGCCGGGCAGATGGACCTCGGAGGCCATCAGTTGCGCATTGCCGCGCGCGGCCGCGTCGGCTGCCGGCATGTCCGCGTGGAAGGCCGTGAGGCGGCCGAGCAGCTCGCGCTTGGCGGTGATCTGCTCGTCGAGGTGAGCCAGGTGCCGCGCGAACGGTGTGATCACGTAGCCGGCGATTGCGAGAATCAGCGTCAACAGCAGCCCTAATGCTGCGAATTTACGGACCGGCGGCGACAGCGTCTCGATCATTGTCCGGCCTCCGTCGGCTTTGCGACTGCCGGCTCCAAGCGAGTGCGCAACCTGAAGCGCTCGCGGTCCTCCCCGGTTTCCAGCCGCAGCGGGGCGGTGAAGCTCGTCTCGTGGAACACGGCCGAGCGCTCGAAGACCGTCAGCAGCGAAGACGCCCCAACAGCCAATCCGCCGATCTCGACCACGTCGTTGTCGAGCCGGAACTCCTGCAGCCACGCCGTATCCGGCAGGAGCCTCGTTACCTCCTCCAGGATCATGGTGGCCGGTTGTCGGTCGGCCTTCATACGTCGCAAATGCTCGAGCCCGGCGCCGGTGGCACGCGCGCCTTCGATGAGCTGACGGGTGTCACGCGCGCTTTCGGTCAGGCGCGACGTTTCAGTGGTGAGCGCGGCCAGAGCCTTGTGTTGTCTGTCCCAATGAATCAGTGTCGCGGTGATGCCGAGCGTCACGGCCAATGCCGCCGCCCAGCCAGCGAAACCGAAACGCGACGTGCCGCCAGCGGATTTTCCCTCTGCCAGAAAATTGACCGGCAGCCCCGCAGTGCCGTCCCCATTCCAGCAATCGACCGAAACAACGTCAACCCCGGCGGCGCGGAACTGAGCCAACACGGGCTCGATGGTGCGGGTCTTGACGACCAGATGGCGCACGCGCGCCATGCCGCTTTCCGTTCGCGCGTCGTCAACGATGTGGGCGCTGAGCACGTCGCGCGCCTTGAGCGGCGTCGACCGCTCCAGGTCCAGCAACAGCATCTGAGCGAAATTGCGGGATGCCGCGGCCGGCAACTCCACCATCCGCACGAGGCAGTCGCTGGGCCGCACCCTGATCCCGATGGCCTGTTGGCCCCGGCCGGCGCCTCGCCGAAATTCCTCGATCAACTCGGCCATCGGTCTTGCCGGCTGGCCAACCGCGCGGCCCATCGGGTCGAGAAGGCGGCCCAGTCCGTTGGCTTCGAGCGCGATCGTGGGATAGCGGACAGTTGCTCGCGCACCATTGCGCGCAGCGGGCAACATGCCCCGCAATTCGCTGGTCCACCATTCGAAGAAACTGGCGACGGTACTCACGCATACCTATCCCCTTGCCTCAGGTCCCTCAAATTCAGCGCAATTGCATGGTCTACCGGCGACAACCAGGAGTTGGCGCCATGACACAGCATAAGTCGGATGATCTGTGGCGGGATTTTCCCAAGACCGCCGCCGAGTTCGAGGCGCG
>CAMDPA010000114.1 GCA_945903565.1 Devosia equisanguinis
TCTGTACAATCGTCGACGCCCGCACTCGAGCCTCGACGGCATGACGCCCGATCGGGCATACTTCGGACCACACTGCATCCTGCCGATCCGCTCGGCAGTCTAACCCCGGCAGAGCCTCCACTTATCGCAGCGGAAAATCTGTCCGAACAAGCGAGGCCACCTCAATCCACAGTTTTTCAACAGATGAACTCTCGCAGAGGTGAACTGAGAGTGCGGAAAATATAGTTAAATATCAATATATTATGTAAAATTCAGCCCGCTATGAATGAGGTTGAGATCATGTTTTCCACAGAATGAACATAACATGTTTCCGAGCACACGGGGATAAGCGGCATCACCCCGGGCCGGAACCCGCACTAGGGGGCCAGCAACAAAACGGCCCGCAACCTCAGAAGGTGCGGGCCATCGGTGGCGATCAAAGTATTGAAGCGATCCAGTCGCTCAGCGGCCAGCCTGTGCCGTACGGTTGTTGAGTACGGTCTGTGCGCGCCGGTTCTGAGACCAGCAGGAGATGTCGTTGCAAACCGCGACCGGCCGTTCCTTGCCATAGGAGACGTGGCGGACCCGCTGCCCACTGATACCGTTGCGAGCAAGGAAGTCGCGCACGGCAACCGCGCGCCGGGCACCCAGCGCGATGTTGTACTCGCGCGTGCCGCGCTCGTCGGCGTGACCCTCGATGGTGATCGTGTACTGCGCGTACTGCTGGAGCCAGCGCGCCTGCTTGGTCAGGACCTGCTGCGATTCCGGCGTGATGTCCGAACTGTCTGACGAGAAGTAGACGATATCGCCGACATTCTGCGCGAAATCGCGAGCCGAGCCAGGCGTTGCCGGAGGGCCACCACGACCGCCATTGGCGCCAAGTGTCCCGTCGAGATTTTCCTTCTGCTCGTTGGCGCAGCCGGCAACCGCGACGGCCAGCGTCAAAGCGGCGGCGATCCGAGCGAGGCGCCCTAGCCACGTAGAACCTGCCATCATCGCACCCCTGTCCATCTGCTTCATTCCGGTCGCCGTCACGCGAACGGGCGAATCTCATGCTGAGTTAAGCCTGGTGCATAACGGATGCACCATCACCCGTCCATTGCCGGAGCGGATGGCCATGCGGGTTATTACCGGCGAATTTTTCGGTTCGGCCGGGGAGGGTGTCGCGATCGGCTGCATCGGCAAGAAAGTTCGCCGCGCAACCCACAATTACCCTTCCAGCATAAGCATCTACCCCGTAGATCAATCCAAAATATGTCCTAGTGCGGGCAATTTGCGCGCGTCGCCTTTCCATCAACACCCATAGTTGGGGCTGTGGAAGACTAAGGGGTTCAGGCGCTTAATGTTGCGGAGTTGTCACACGCGTATAGGGGCCACCCGGCTCCGGGGCTCGCGGACTTCGATCGAGCGGACATGATCGCAGGGGGCCGCGTGCTGTGAGTCTACCACGCCACAAAAAGAAAGGGCCGTGTCTCACAATGCCCGAAGGCATTGGAGACACGGCCATCTCTGCAAGATACGCGAACGCCGCGCCCTTGCGGTATTTGATTTAGCGTGCGACCTGCGAAGCAGCCGGCACTTCCATGCCGAGCTTCATCGGCTTGTGCTCGACTTCGCGGCGGCAAGCGCCGAGAGCGACAGCAACGATCACAGCGGCGATAACGATTGCGCCCTTCATAGCCTTAGTCTCCTGTTGAGTTTCAACGCGCCAAAACTAATTAGCGAGCGATTTCAGCCACGGCCGGAACATCCGCGCCGAGCTTCATTGGCTTGTGCTCGACTTCGCGACGGCATGCGCCAAGCGCAACCGCGGCAATGACAGCACCAATAACGAGTACACCCTTGAACCCCTGCATCGTCTGCTCTCCTTAAGTTTTGGCAGTCGCCATATGTTGGGTACCGGCGTAGCGCTCCCAGATCAAGGACGGAGGCCGTAGGGTGGCCCTTTTCCAACCTCGATGATGCGATTATGCCACGCGATGATAATCCAGCACCCAGAACCAGGCGTCTACGCCGCTACATTGTCCACAGGTACGGCGGGGCTGGCAGTTCTTACGACCGAAGCGTTAAGCCCCGGACACTCCGCAGTTTGTCGCCTGCGGGTTAAATTTAAGTTAACAGCCGTGCCGATTCGATGCACGATTAAAGTTGTGCGTCTGGCGGCAACAACCCTGGAGGTTGATTCTGGCCCGGCTGGGCGGCGTGCAATCGACCACCCACCACATGGTGGATCTGCGCCACAACATGGTCGAGACGTGCCCTCGACATGGGCGACACGTGCCCTCGACATGGTAGAGGGCGGTGACGAACGTTCGTTCAACCCAGCAACGGCGACCAGGCAGGGTCGGACGCGAATGCCGGGGTCGGAACCGGGCGCTCGATGTGGCCGGTGATGTCCACCGTGAACAGCTTGGGCCCGCCGCGGTCGCCGCGGCTCTCCCGGAAGAACATCAGCACACGTCCGTTCGGTGCCCAGGTCGGGCCCTCGTTATGAAAGCCCTCGGTCAGGATGCGCTCGCCGGTGCCGTCGGGTTTCATTACGCCGATCAGGAAGCTGCCGGTCATCTGCTTGGTAAACGCGATGTAATCCCCGCGCGGCGACCACACCGGCGTCGAATAGCGCCCGTCGCCCCGGCTCAGCCGCCGCACACCCGAGCCGTCATGGCCCATGATGTAGAGCTGCTGCGTCCCCTCGCGGTCGCTTTCGAACACGATCTCGCGCGCGGTCGGCGAATAGCACGGCCCCGTGTCGATCGACTGCATCGGGGTGAGCTGACGCGCCTGCTTGGTGCGCATATCCATCTCGACGAGCTGCGTCGTGGCGCCCTGGCCGAAGCTCATCAACAGGCGCTGGCCATCCGGCGAGAAGCGCGGGGCGAACGTCATGCCGGGCAGATTGCCGATCGTCTCGCGCTGACCATTGGTGAGGTTCATCGTGACCACGCGCGGCGTCTCGCCGACGTAGGTCATGTACGCGATCTCCTGGCGTACCGGCGAAAAGCGCGGCGTCAGCACGATCTCCCGGCCCTGGCTCAGCGTGCGCAGGTTCGCGCCATCCTGATCCATGATCGCCAGCCGCTTGACCCGCTTTTCCTTCGGCCCGTTCTCGTCGACGAACACGATCTGCGTGTCGAAGTAGCCCTTCTCGAGCGTCAGCTTCTCGTAGACCTGATCGGCCGCGATATGCGCCAGCCTCCGCCACGCCGGATTGGCGAGCCGCTTGCCATCGATTTTGCGCGACAGCACGACGTCCCACAGCCGGTATTCGACCTGGAACCGCCCATCGGGACCCTGGCTGATCTGACCAACGACCAGCGCCTCCGCACCAGCAGCGGCCCAATCGCGCGTACGCGGCGTCTGGTTGAGGCTCGTGATGCGCTCTGGAAACGCGGCCGGGTTCATCAGCTTGAACAGACCGGAGCGTTCCAGATCGGCGGCCAATACCTGCGCGATATCGCGGCCCATCTGCGGGTTTGGCGAGATGAAATCGGGGATCGCGATCGGGCGCGGCTTGATGTTGGCCTCGTCGACGGTCACGCGCGTCTGGGCCGAGGCAGAGCGACCTGCAGCGAGTAGCGCCATGCCGCTCGCGCCGCCTTGCATCAGGGCGCGACGGGAGAAGTTGCGGCGTTCGATGGTCATCGGCAGGTCTCAGCTTGGGCAGCGGTGCGAATCACCAGCAGCTATTCTGGCGGATTGTCGAGCGTCAGAACATCCGCCCTGGATCGAATTCAATTATCTTGTGATCCCACTCGCCTTTGTACAGGTCTTTGGGGAGATTGTACGGCGCGCTCAGCTCGGCCGCGCGAATGGCACTGATGAGCCATCACACGCGTGCGGCGCCATCACCTCGAAATCTGCGTTCCCGGAAGCCGAGCGGCCGGCAGCGATCCCTCGCATTTGCGCACCGCGGTCGCCGGCCATTCAACATGGCGAGGCTATCCGGGATCTTGACCCGTTGAAGTCGTGCGCGTTCCCAACCAATCGAATGTCTGGATGCGCACGACGTGCAGGTGCTCACAGTCCCTTGTTCCGCCAATGCAATGGACGGGAAAGACCCCGGCTCTGCGCGCTCCGGGCTTGCAGCCCGGATCGCTTGTCCGGGGACGCAGCGGAGAGGTGATGGTCTCCCGAAGGGTACCGTTGCGATCCGCCACCCTTCAAAACATCCGCGCCGGATCGAAGTTGATGATCATGTGGTCCCAGCCGCCTTTGTAGAGGTGCTTGGGCAGTTGATCGTAGGGCTGGCACTGAACGAGCGCGCGCATGGCGGAGTTGGCCATGTCGTCGTAGAGCGGGCCGGTGCCGCGGCTCACCACGCGCGGCTGGGCCGTGATGCGACCGTCAGGCGACAAGCGAACTTCGATCTCCACGACAACCTTGTTGACGCCATCGGCGCCGGAATTGATGTTCCAGCATTCCTTGACCCGGCGCTTGACCATGCTGCCGAGTAGATTGGCTTCGCTCGCCGTCAACTGAGTATCGCGCCCTTCCGGCGCGCCAGCGGTGGGGCCCTTCAAATTGGCGTTTGCGACTTGAGCGCCGCCAGGTGTTGGCGCCTGCTTTTTCGACTTGTCCTTCAGCGCCTTCTCCATGTCGTCGAAGAAGTCGTCCTTCTGAGCTTTGGCCTTGTCGGCGAGTGCCTTGTCCGCTTTCGCCTTGTCGGCCTTTGCCTTGTCCGCGCGCGCTTTGTCGGCTTTGGCTTTGTCGGCCTTCGCCTTCTCCGCCCGTGCGAGTTCCTCCTGCCGCTTCTTTTCAGCTTCGGCCTGGCGCTGCTTTTCGAGCACAGCCTCTTGCTCCGCCTTGAGCGCAAGCTCGGCGATCTCGTCGCGCGGGGGCGGTGGTGGCGGTTCGGCAGCCTTTGGCGGCGGCGGGGGAGGCGGCGGTGGCTCCGCCTTCGCCGGCTCAGGTGGTGGCGGTGGTGGAGCGGACGGCGCCGGGGGAGGCGTGGGCTTCGGCGGCTCCTTCAAAGCCTTGCTCGGCGGCGCGGCCTTGGCGAGTGCGGCCTCCAGCTGCTTGGCGTTGCGGTCGCCCTGCTTCAGGCGCGTCAAGCCGTCCTCGGAGATGATCGCCACCTCCACGGGTTCGGGCTCCGCCGGCTTGAACGGTTTCGTCGCCTCGAGCGTCAGCAACGCCCCGGCGAGCAATCCGCCATGCAGCAGAAACGATGTTGGCAGCCCGATGCGCACTGCCTGTCAGCCTCCCGGCTCGCCCTCGATCACGATCGAGACTTTCTGGAATCCGGAATTCTTGATGCGCGCCAGCACTTTGGTGACGAGGCCATGCTGCGCCAGCGTGTCGCCGCGCAGGAAGATCGACTCGTCCTTGGCGCCGCGCGCTTCCGCGATCGCCTTCAACTTGTCGGTGAGGTTTTCGATCAGCACCGCGTTCTTCGGATCGTCCTCCTGGCCAAGGTAGATCTTGCCGTCCTTGGTGATGGAAACGATTACCGGCTCTTTCTGCTGGGCTTCGATGGTCTTGCCCTTGGCCTGCGGCAGATCGAGCGGTACGCCCGCGGTGAGCAGCGGCGCCGCCACCATGAAGATGATCAGCAGCACCAGCATCACGTCGACGAACGGCGTGACGTTGATCTCGCTCATCGGGCGATGCGCACTGCCACGTCCGCGCCGGCGTCTGCCGCCGCCACCGCCGCCTGTATTGAGTGAAGCACCCATCGCGATTGCGCTCCCTTAGGCGACGTGGGCGGCGGGCGGCATCGCCTGCTGCGGCGGCTGCCCCTGCTGCGGCTGACGCACGTCGATCTGGCGGGAGACGATGGCCGCGAACTCATCCGCGAAGCCTTCCAGCCGCTGGCTGAGACGCGAGCTGTCGGCCGAGAACTTGTTGTAGAAGATCACCGCCGGAATCGCGGCGAGCAGGCCGAGCGCCGTCGCAAACAGCGCTTCCGCGATGCCGGGCGCGACGACCGCGAGGCTGGTATTCTTCGATGAGGCGATCGCCTGGAAGCTCGTCATGATGCCCCACACCGTGCCGAACAAGCCGACGAAGGGTGCGGTCGAGCCGACGGTTGCGAGGAACAGCAAGCGGCGGTCGAGCCGCTCCATTTCGCGGGAGATGGTGACATCCATCACCTTCTCGACGCGCATCTGGATGCCGCCGAGCGCGCGGATCGAGCCTTCGACGGAGCGTTTCCACTCGCGCATCGCGGCCACGAACAAGGCGGCCGTCGCGATCGAGGTGCCGCGCGAGAGGGCGCTGTAGAGCTCTTCCAGCGATTGGCCCGACCAGAACAACTGCTCGAAGCGGTCGGCCTCGATGCGGGCGCGGCGGAACGCGAACATCTTCTCGATGATGATCGCCCACGACCATACCGAGGCGAGCAGCAGCCCGAGCATCACGAGCTGCACGACGAGGTGGGCCGACATGAACAGCCCAATGAATGACGTGCCGCCCGCACCGTGGCTCATCGCGCCCTTCAACACATCGGTCATTTGGTGGTCCCGTAGGTCTCGTGCCGGTTAGAAAAGTCGAACGCAGGTCAGTTCAAAGGCGGGCGAAGCGAAAGCGGACGAATCAAGCTGTCCGAAGCAACCGCTTGTACCTGTTGGACAGCACGGAAAGGAGCGGAGCGCAACGCGCCCGCCCTTTAGCGGGCTTTGGCCCAGATTTCACGCACGTTACCTCGTAGCCCCCCAGCCCCGTCCGCCCAGGATGTCAGGCCGCAGCCAGCCGCCCCGTTTTGGCCGGGCAATAGGGCGAAACTACGACTCCAGCTGTGCCCCGCGCCATGACCAAATGGCCGATTATCCACGGAATTGCGAGGGAGGCGGTGGAACCTCATGTTCACCACCACATTCCGTCATGGCCGCGCAGGCGGCCACCCACGTCACACCGCAGTGAAGCGACAGCATTGGCGAGGCAACTTTCCGCAGCCGAACTCTCGCTGAGGCCTGTCGTGGGTGGCCGCCTGCGCGGCCATGACGACAGTTGAGGGGACGAGGTTGCGGCAGACAACTTGGGATCCGATCCACTTATCTTTGCGGTTGACCTAAGCCGTCATCGCCGCCCGTATCGCCTGCGATAAACGCATCGGTTTGCCGGATACGCTGACGAGCACCACCATCACCTCGGCCGTGAACAGTGCCATCTCGCCCCGCGCAATGCGCTGATCGAGCACGAGATGCGCGGCCCCGATCTCCTTCACGGTTGTCTCGACTTCGAGGATTTCGTCGATGCGGGCGGGTTTGAGGAATTCCAGCCCCATCCGGCGCACCACGAAGGCAGCGGGCTCACGGCCCGTGCTGCCATCGATCAGGCCGCGATGGTCGTTGCCGAGCAGCCGCAGGAAGTCGGAGCGGCCGCGCTCGCACCAGCGCACGTAGGAGGCGTGGTAGACGAGCCCGGAAAAGTCCGTGTCCTCGAAGTACACGCGCACCGGCAGCAGATGCGCCCGCTTGCCCCCTCGCTCGACGAGCCGGCCGGCGAGATCGGGCCAAGCGCCTGGCGCGCCGGAGACGGGATGGTTGTCGTTGGTCATGTCTGGTTCTAGGCGACCGCTGCGCCAAGCTCCAGCAGCACGATCTCCGGCGGCATGCCAAAGCGCACCGGCAGGATCGAGCAACCAAGCCCGCCGGACACGACGAGGTGGCGGCCATCCTCCACGACATGGCCATAGGCGTAGCGGTTGCCATGGCGCGAGGGCACGATCGGCGAGTAGCCTAGAAGACGCACCTGGCCGCCGTGCGTGTGGCCGCACAGCGTCACCGCGACACGGTCGGGCACGCGCGGGAAGATGTCCGGCTCGTGCGCCATCAAAATCACGGGCGCGTCGCCGGTGATTTTCGCGAGCGTGCCCGGCAGATCGTCGACGCCCGTCAGCTTCATGCGGGAGCGCACCGTTTGGCTCGGCCCCGCATTGGCGGTGCGCAACGCTTCGGCCGATGGGGCGGTATCGCGCTCGCCACGTCCGGGACTGCTGATCATCGCGAGTTGGTCGCCCAGGCCCGCGATCCAGAACGGTTGACCGTTCTTTGTCAGGCGGACCGCGTCGTTCTCGTACACCTTGATGCCATGCGCCGACATCGCCTTGCCCGCGACAACCGGGCCGCGCCGGGCGCGCTGGGCGGCCCGGTCGTCCCACCAGTCATGGTTGCCCAGCACCGCGTGGACACCCAGCGGCGCCTTCAGGCCGGCGAGCGCCGCGGCCCATGCCGCGGCGGGAATCTGGCGGCTCAGCCATTTGTGCCCGGCGACGTAATCGCCCAGCAGCAGGTGCACGTCCGGCTCGAGTGCGTTGGCGCGTGCGACGATGGTGCGGATGCGGTCGAGCGACATATACGGTTCGCCCGCGTGCAGGTCGGCGATCATGCTGGCGCGCAGCCGCAGGCCCTTCGGCCATTTCGGTGGCGTGAACGCGTAGCGCTGCACACGCAGCCGCCACATCGGCTCGATGCCGAACGCATAGCCGGCAAACCCCGCGCCCGCCGTGGCGAATGCGGCAAGTCCCTTCAGGACTGAACGGCGGGTGACCAAGTGCCGAGCTCCACGACCACAATCTCGGGCGGCACGCCAAAGCGCATGGGAACCGCACTGCAGCCGAGCCCGCCCGACACGACGAGATGACGTTGTTGCTCGACAATGTGGCCATAAATGTAGCGCAGTCCGTAGGCCGACGGCACGATCGGCGAATAGCCGAACACGCGCACTTGCCCGCCGTGGGTATGTCCCGCGACGGTCAGCGCCACGCGATCGGGCACTTCGGGGAAGATGTCGGGCTCGTGCGCCATCAAGATCACGGGCGCATCGTCGCCGATCTTGCCGAGCGTGCCTCTAAGATCGTGCACGCCCTCATGCTTGATCGGCCGCGACGGCGCCGCAACCAGCCCCGCCGGCCGCCAGAACGCCCATTGATCGCCCAGGCCCGCGATCCAGAACGGCCGCCCGTTCTTGACGAGCCGCACCGCGTCGTTCTCGTAAACCGGCACGCCCGCGTCTTCCAGCGCAAGCCGCGCGTTGGTCGGCCCTTTCCGCGTCGCCTGCAGCTCCGGCTGATCCCACCAGTCGTGATTGCCGAGCACGGCATGGATGCCGAACGGCGCCTTGAAGCCCGCCAGTGCCCTGGCCCACACGCGATCCGGCACCGGCCGCGCCATCCGAAGAATGCGGTGTCCCGCGCGATAATCGCCCAGCAGCAGCACCGCATCCGGCGCCAGCGCATTGGTCGTTTCGACGATGCGGTTGAGGCGTTCCACGCCCATCCACGGCTCGCACACGTGCGGGTCAGCGGGATGCGCGCGGGATCACGGGGAGCGCGGCGAACCACGGCTCGCACACGTGCGGGTCAGCGATCAGCGCGAGGCGGAGCTGCAACCCGGCCGGCCAGTTGCGCGGCTCGATCCGGTAACGCGTGATCGCGAGTTGCCACGGCTCCGCCACCGCGAAGCCTCCAAGGCCGGCGACGCCGCCCGCGGTCACGGCGGCGCCCTGCAGCACCTGTCGGCGCGTCAGCACGATCTGCAACTCCTGTTCGCACTTCGATTCTGAATGGGTATATCGACAGTACGCGTCCAAAACATTAAGAGCGCGCTAATCCCGTTGCGGGCCCCCTCGGCTGCTGCAGTAAAGCGCAGGGTAAGACGGCGGCGGCCCGCATAAGGTGGCGGCATGAGCCATGCGACCCTTCTGCTGCTGCCGGTTTTTATACAGGTAGCCCTCACCTTCGCGCTGCTGTTCTGGCTGGGCCCCGCCCGCGTCGGCGCCTTGCAGCGCGGCGAGGTCAAGCTGAAGGACATCGCGCTCGGCCAAAGCGCCTGGCCCGCGCGCATCACGCAGATCTCGCGCAGCTACCAGAACCAATTCGAGCTGCCCGTCCTGTTCTACGTATTGGTCCTCATCGCGCTGGTGACGCGCAAGCCCGACATCTGGCTGGCGACCGGCGCTTGGCTGTTCGTGATCAGCCGCCTCGTGCATGCCTACATTCATGTCACCAAGAACGTCGTGCAGGCGCGCTTCCAGGCCTATGTGGTCGGGGCGTTCACGCTCGTCGCGATGTGGCTCTGGCTCGCCATCCGCGTCCTGCTCGAAGGCGCGTGATCGCGACCATTTACTTTACATCCGCCCGTCGTGCGCGCATCTGCACGCTGACGAGGCATGTGACGTCAGCCTAAAGGCGGTCGATCGGAAGGCAAGGAGCTCTGCCCCATACGCGCTTACTTTGAGCCGCATCCCTATCGGTTTGCGTTCCCGGAAGCCGAGTAGAGCGAGGCTATCCGGGATCTTGACCCTTCTGATAGGGGTGAAGACCCCGGATCTGCGCACTCCGACCTAACGGTCGGATCGCTAGTCCGGGGACGCAGTGGAGAGGTTATTACTCCTGACTGCCTGTGTGGGCTCTGCCCTTCGATCCCGCCAAAGGGCTAGCCCTTTGGAAACCCACACTCTTAAGGGAGCGGGTCCAGGACCGCGGTCCTGGTCAGGGAGCACGAGGGGATGAAATCCCTCGTATCGCCCGTAGGGCGATTGGGGCTTGGTGACCAAGGTCCAGAATTGGTGCATTCGCGATGCGGCGATCAGAACTGCCGCTTTTGTTCAACGACTTGAAAGGATGGGGCGCATGAAGCCCGGTGCTAGGCTGAATGCTGCCGTCGAGATATTGACGGAAATACTCGAACGCCACCGCCCTGCCGCCGAGGGGCTGGCGGAGTGGGGCCGCACGCATCGGTTCGCCGGTTCGGGCGACCGCGCCGCGATCGGCAACCTCGTCTATGACGCGCTGCGCCGCCGCCAGTCGCTCGCCGCCCGCATGGGCAGCGACAGCGCGCGGGGCATGGTGATCGGCGCGGCCCATGTCGCGTTCGGCATGACGATCGACGAGATTGCGGCCGCCGCGGACGGGGAAGGCCATTCGCTCGCGCCGCTCACGGCCGAAGAGCGCGAGGCGCTGGCGCGGCCTGTCGATCCGAACCTGCCCGCGCACATCCGCGGCGATTTTCCCGAGTGGCTTGCGCCGTCGATGGCGCGCGCGTTCGGTGATCGAGCCGGCATCGAAGGCGAAGCGCTGGCCAGCCGTGCGCCGGTCGATCTGCGCGTCAACGCGTTGAAGGCCGATCGCGAGAAGGTGCTGAAGGCGCTCGAACGGGTCGGGGCGGTGGCAACGACGATGTCGCCGTGGGGCATCCGCATCGCGCCCCCGCACGGCACCGGCCGCACGCCCAACGTCGAGGCCGAGACCGGTCACGGCAAGGGCTGGTTCGAGATCCAGGACGAAGGCAGCCAGATCGCCGCGCTGCTGGCGCACGCGAGTCCGAGGAACCAGGTGCTCGACCTGTGCGCGGGCGCGGGCGGCAAGACGCTGGCGCTGGCGGCGGCGATGCAGAACACCGGCCAGATCTACGCTTATGACGGCAATCGCCAGCGTCTGCGCCCGATCTTCGAGCGCTTGAAGCGGGCCGGTGCGCGTAGCGTGCAGGTGCTGGAGGCCGGCGACGAGGCAGCACTTGCCGCGCTGGGTTCGCGGTTCGATCTGGTGCTCGTCGATGCGCCCTGCTCGGGTTCGGGCGTATGGCGGCGGCGGCCCGACGCGAAGTGGCGTATGCGTCCGTCGAGCTTCGCCGAGCGCCAGTCCGAGCAGCGCGCGGTGCTGACCTTGGCGCGCGGCGCGGTCAAGCCCGGCGGCACGCTGGTCTACGTCACGTGCTCGGTGCTGCCGGAGGAAAACGTCGACACCGTCGCCTGGCTGCTGGAGGCCGCACCCGAGCTGGAAATCGTACCGTACGCGGATTTGTGGCGGCAGGCGCTCCCCGGCGAGCCGCCCACGTCGGCCGATGGCCGCACCGATTCGCTGCTGCTCACACCCGCGAGCCACGGCACCGACGGGTTCTTCATCGCGACGTTCCGCAGGCGTGCGTAGGGTTCAAATATCCCACCGTCGTGGCCGCGAAGGCGGCCACCCACGACACGTATCAGCCAGTGCCATTCCGAGCGGTACTGTGCCCAACTGTGAAAACGCTGTGGGCCCTTTGCCGGGAATACCGAAGCTGACGTGGGTGGCCGCCTTCGCGGCCATGACGGAAGGGAGTAGATGTGCGTGCCGCAGCATCGCGACGTTCCGAAAGTGTGCGTGGGGCGGGCTGAGGCCGGCCCTTCCGCCGGTCGATGCCCGACGGATCGCTCGGTACTGTCGGGCTTCGCGCGAAGGGCGCTCAGCACCGACCTACGGCACCGACGGGTTCTTCATCGCGACGTTCAGCATCGTAGGCTGGGTCAAGCATTTGCGCGACCCAGCATTGTTCCGGCATGCCGTGGATTGCTGGGTCGCTCCCGGACCGCGCTACGCGCGTCCTGGATTGACCCAGCCTACCTACGGCGCGACGCCCATCGCCGTGAGGCGCGCGCGGGCCTGGGATTGGGCGTGCTTGGTGTATTCGTTGAGATTCAGGTCCAACTTTGCGATCAGTTCCAACTCCTTGCGGTAGTCGGCGATGGCAGCGTCACGGTTGCCTCTCAGCTCTTGGGCGCGGCCGCGACCAAAGAAGATGCCTGTGAAACTAGAAAGATCTCTACTCGTTGTCATCAAGTCAGGGCTTTTCTCAATCGCTTTGTCGAGATCGGTGAAAGCCTCCTCGATGCGGCCGAGGGCGAGGTAGATCTGCCCGCGCGTGTCGAGGATGCCGGTGTCGTCGGGCGCCAGCTGGACGGCCTTCTCGGCGTCGGCGAGCACGTCCTTCAGCGTCTCGACCGGCTTGGCCCGCATGGCCACGTCGAGGAACGCGGCCCAGGCGATGTCGTTGTGAGCGGAAGCGAGCGCCGGTGCCAGCCGAGCGGCTGCCGCGGGGGTGCGTTCGATGAATTGCTCGAGCCCGGCAATCGCCTCGCGGTGCCGGTCCGCCTGAATGTGCTGCTGAGCCGTCGAAGCGGCGGTGTTGACGATGGTAACAGGATCATAAGGCCACTTCTTCATCGTCGCGCACCAACGCGGTGGAGCGGGCGAGAGGTGGTACCGTTGGCGCTCATCGGGCGTGAGACAACGTGGTGCGATGCGCTGCGCGTCCGCGACAAGCGCTTGCCCGGCCGGGAATAACACCCACACTCGCGCCGTGTTGTCGTTCGAGCCGGTGACGATGCGCGCGCCGTCCGCCGTCACCGCCACGCTGGTGACCGGGCCGGTGTGGCCCTTGAGCTGGCCGATCTCGGCGAAGGTTTTCGCGTCCCACACCCGCGCCGTGTTGTCCCACGAGCCGGTTACGATACGCGCGCCGTCTGATGTCACCGCCACGCTGGTGACCGTGTGGGTGTGGCCCTTGAGCTGGCCGATCTCGGCCAAGGTTTTCGCGTCCCACACCCGCGCGGTGGTGTCGGCCGAGCCGGTGACGATGCGCGCGCCGTCTGATGTCACCGCCACACTGGTGACCAAGCTGGTGTGGCCCTTGAGCTGGCCGATCTCGGCGAAGGTTTGCGCGTCCCACACCCGCGCCGTGTCGTCGTACGAGCCGGTGACGATGCGCGCGCCGTCTGATGTCACCGCCACGCTGGTGAGCCTGCGGGTGTGGCCCTTGAGCTGGC
>CAMDPA010000115.1 GCA_945903565.1 Devosia equisanguinis
GCGCAAGGGCGCGGCCCGCACCGTGAAGGCGCTGATGAAGCTGATCGGCCGCCTCATCAAGACGTTTGCACCCGACGAGTGCGCGAACTACTTTCGCCACGCCGGATACGGGTAGCGACCCAGATCAGGTGGAAAATGCTCTAGCTCGCTTGGGCGTATTGCACCGTTCCACGCACAAACGGTGCAATACGCGAACCATCAGCGCAATTGGAAACGGCTGTCGCCACTTGATGCCTCTAAATCGAGGCTCCCGCGAAACGGTGCAATACGCTACGCTATTGCACCCTACGACGACGATGTGTCCATGGATCGCCAGCATGACCACTCGCAAGCCGCCACGTGCCAAGAACCGCGATCTCAATATCGTCGAGCATGCGCATGAGCGCGTGTTCGACAAGTTCTTCAAGATCGACGAGAAGGTGCTGTCGTACGACCGCATCGATGGCCCGGGGCGCATCGAGAAGCAGCGGTGGCTGATCTTCGAGCGGGGCGATGCGGCGGCCGTGCTAATCCACGACATCGAGAACGATACGATCCTGCTCACCGAGCAACTGCGCGCGCCGACGATCGACAAGGGGCCGGGCGTGATCCGCGAAGTCGTGGCCGGCATGATGGAAGCGGGGGAGACGCCGGAGGCGTGCATTCGCCGCGAGATCGAGGAGGAGATCGGCTACAGCCTGCGCAAGTCCGACTTGAAACGGATCGCGGAATTCTACGTCTCGCCCGGCGGCAGCTCGGAGCGCATTTTCCTGTTCTATGCGCGCGTTCGCCCGAGCCATCGCACACGTGAGAATGCAAGCGGGCTGGCAGGAGAGGGCGAGAACATCGCTACTGCCGTCGTGTCACGGGAGAGCTTCATCAAGCTCGCTCAGACCGGCAAGCTCGTCGATGCCAAGACGCTGGTCGCCGGGCTGTGGTTGGCCGGACAACAGGACCAAGGACGTCCGTAGACTTTCGCTTTCGTGGATAGTCATTTGTTCTTGTTGGCATGCAAATTGTCGCTGCCACCAAGGCCAAGTGTCGCGCTACAGTTCGGAAGGGGTTCGCTGATCTTCCGGGCGGCGGCTGCGCCGTGTATGAAAATAGCGAATCAAAATTCACCTGGGGGAATGCGATGCGCGAGTACCTGATCGGTACGCTGGCTGGAATGGCGGCACTGGGGGCAGCAACGGCGGGGCTCGCGCAGACGGCCTATCCAACACGTCCCGTCACCCTGGTGGTGCCGGCACCGCCGGGCGGGGGAACGGATGTGTTTGCGCGTATCCTCGGCGAGCTGGTCGAGCCGGTGCTCAAGCAGAAGGTGATCATCGAGAACAAGCCGGGCGCGGGCGGCTCGCTTGGCGTGACGCACATCGCGGCGACGCAACCCGATGGCCATACGCTCGGCTTCATCTGGAACAGCCCGCTCACCGCGAGCCCGCAAACGCTGGCTGTATCCTATACGCCTGACAGCTACCGGCCGCTGCTGTCGATCGGCTATTCCTCCTACGTGCTGTGCGCGCAGCCAGACTTTCCGGCATCGAATGCGACGGAGCTCGTCACGCACCTCAAGGCATCCGGCGGCAAGCTGACCTACGGCAACGACGGCATCGGCGGCACCATGCAGCTGGCGGCCGAGCGCGTGTTCAAGAAGCTCGACGTCAAGGTGCGGGCGATCCCGTTCGGTGGCGCGGGCGAGACGGCGAAGAACTTCCTGGGCGGCCACGTCACGTTCTATGGCGGATCGCTGCCGCCGATCATTCCGCATGTCGCTGCCGGCAAGGCCAAGTGCCTGTTGCTGACATCGGCCGCCGGCAACGCGGCGCTCCCCACTGCGCAAGGCCTCGATGCGATCGGTCTTGGCGCCGAGGAAACCGTGCTGTGGTGGGGGATCATCGCACCGGCCAAGCTGCAGGATGCGCTTGCGGCACAGCTCGAGAAGGTGTTCGCGGAAGCCGCCAGCACGGATCGCTTCAAGGATGCGATGCAGAAGCAGGGCGCGGTGCATCGCGTACTGGGGGGCAAGGATACTGACAAGCTGATCCGCACCGAGCTCGCGGCCATGACCGATGTCGCACAGGCCGCAGGCATCCAGCGCAAGGCACCTTGAGGTGGCGCGCGGGCAGGTTACGTCCTGGATCGGCGAGGCGGCGTGCGGTGCGGTGTTGACCGTCACCGGCCTCGTCTTTGCGTGGGGCGCAAGCCGCATGCAGATGACCGAAGATGGCGTGCCGGGGCCCGGCATGGCGCCGTTCTTCCTCGGCATCATGCTAGCCGGTCTCGGCGCGATGATCGGGGGCGCCGCGGTGATCCGAAGGGCGCGCGATGTGGTGGTGGTGCTCGAACGCGAGACGCTGCTCGCCATTTTTCTCTTATTGACCGCGGTCATCACGTTCGAGCGCATTGGCTACGTCACCTCGACATTCCTGTTCCTGTGGTCGAGTTTCGTGCTGATCGGCCGCGAACCGCCGCTGCCCGCGGCCTTGTTCGCTGGCACGGCGACGATGCTGACGTGGGCGCTGTTCGTGAAGGCGCTCGGCGTCGCCTTGCCTGTCGGCATACTCGCGCTGCCATGACGATGTAGCATTTCCGATAGAGGCGGCGGCCCGATGGATGCGTTCAATCATCTGCTGCGGGGGCTCGCCATCGCGGCGACGCCGCAGAACCTGCTGTGGTGCTTCATCGGCTGCTTCTGGGCCTCGATCGTCGGTGTGCTGCCGGGCCTGGGGCCCCTCGCCGGCATGACGCTGCTGCTGCCGCTCACGTTCCATCTCGATCCCACCGGTGCGGTGATCATGCTGTCGGGGATCTTCTACGGCGCGATGTACGGCGGCTCGACCACCTCGATCCTGATGCGTATTCCCGGCGAGACGGCCTCGGTTGTCACCTGCATCGACGGTTACGAGATGACCAAGAAGGGCCGCGCCGGCGCCGCTCTCACGATCGCAGCGGTGGGATCGTTCGTCGGCGGCGTGTTCTCGGTAATCGGGCTGATGTTCGTGGCGGCGTCGCTGGCCAACGCAATGCTGGCGATCGGCCCGGCGGCCGAGTTCGTGATGCTTACGGCGACGCTGCTGATCGCCGGCGCGGTCGCCTCCAGCACGTTGCCGAAGACGTTGACGATGATCGTGCTCGGCCTGCTGCTCGCCATGGTCGGCAACGATCCGCTGACAGCGACGCCGCGCTTCACGTTCGGCTCGCTGTCGGTGGCGGACGGGCTGAGTTTCACGGCGCTGGCGATCGGGCTGTTCGGCATCTCGGAAATGCTGACGTCGCTGCGGGGAGATGCGGGCGAGGCGCCGCGCGCGCCGTCCCTGAAGGAGATGCTGCCGACGCGCCAGGAGATGAACGAGAGCGTAGGCCCGATCGCGCGGGGCTCGCTGATCGGGTTCCTGTTCGGCGTGGTGCCTGGTGTCGGTCACATCGTGTCGACCAGCGCGTCCTACTCGATCGAGAAGGCGCTATCGAAAACGCCGGAGCAGTTCGGCAAGGGCGCGGTTGCAGGCGTTGCGGGACCGGAGACGGCCAACAACGCGACGACGGGCGCTGCGATGATCCCGCTGCTGATCCTGGGCATTCCCGCGATCCCGGTTACGGCGGTGCTGCTGGCCGCACTCACCGTGCATAACGTGCAGCCGGGGCCGATGTTGATCACGGAACGTCCGGACGTATTCTGGGGGCTGATTGCGAGCATGCTGATCGGCAACGTGATGCTGGTAATCCTCAACCTGCCGCTGGTGAGCATCTTCGTGACGCTGTTGCGGACACCGCGTTCCTATCTCGCGCCGCTGGTGCTGCTGGTGTGCATCCTCGGCGTCTACTCGGTGCGCGGCTCCGCGTTCGATCTGTTCGTAATGCTGGCGGCCGGCGTCGTCGGCTACGTGTTGCGCCGGTTTGATTTCGATCTGGTGCCGTTCCTGTTTGCGTTCGTGCTGGGCGACCGGATCGAGGTCAGCTTCCGCCGCGCGATGATGATTTCGGATGGCGATCCCGCGATCTTCTGGACGGGACCAGCGGCCAAACTATTCCTGGTCGCGCTCGTGCTGATCGTCGTCTACATGCTTGCGTCGGGGTTCATCCGGCGGCGATGGCCCGGGTGACGTCGCAAATCAGGGATCGAAGTTGATGCCATTGGAGGCTTGGCTGTTCGCGCTAACGGCAGCCATGCTGTTCGGATTTGCGCTCAACATTACGCAGATCGGCCTGCGCCATTTGCCGGCAGCCCTCGGTTCCGTGATCAGCATCCCGACCGCGTGTGCGATGTTCTGGCTGAGCTCGCCGTGGACCGCGGATTTCAGCGGCTGGCGTAACGATGCGGCGCTGCTGTTTGCCGGGGTCGGATTGTTCTATCCGGCGCTGATCACCATCCTCACGTTCGAGGCGAGCCGGCGGCTCGGCGCGAACATCACGGCGTCGCTCGGCAACCTCGCATCGGTCGTCGCCGTGGCGGCTGGCATGTTGTGGCTCGGCGAGGTGTTGGCGATGCGGCAGCTCGCGGGCATCGCCGTGATCATCGCGGGTGCGACCGTGCTCACGACCAACCGCAATCTCGGCGAGACGACGTGGCCGATGTGGGCCCTGGCGCTCCCGCTTACGGCGTCGTTGTTGCGCGGGCTCGGCCAGCCGCTGTTCAAGATCGGGTTTTCGTGGTGGCCCAATCCGCGCGTGGCGACGCTGATCTGTTATGCCTGCTCGGCCACGGTCGTGATCACCGTTGGCTTGTGGCGCATGCGTGGCACGGAGATGCGATTCAAGCCGAAGGGTGTCGCCTGGTTCATGGTGATCGGCGTGGCCAACGGCATCGCGACGTGGTGCGGGATCGAGGCCGTATCGCGCGGTCCGGTATCGATGGTGGCGCCGGTGGTCGCGAGCTATCCGCTGTTCACGCTGGCAATCGGCATGGTGATGCTGCGGCGCGTGAAGGTGACGTTGATGCAAGCCGCGGGCGTCGCGCTGACGGTCGGTGGGGTGATGATGCTGGTGGTGGGGTGATGCTGAAAACGAATAGCATCGCGTGGAGTGTTGGGTTTCGCGACGTGCTCAACCCAACCTACGGGGTTCCGTTTATCACCTGACGCGGCGCGGGTTCATGTAGAGATCGGTTTCCTGGCGCTGCAGCTTCGGCACCGCCATGCCGCGGGCGACGTCGCGGGCGAGGCCCTTGATGTGGCGGCGGCAGCTCTTATTGAAGATCAGCATGCCAACAAACATCTTGAGCACCGACAACAGCAAGTTGTCGGCGTGATCGCCGCGCACCTTGCATTTCCAGTTGCCGTAGATCGTGAACAAACGGCCGTCCAGCTTGGCGATCTTGTTGCCCATGCTGTCGAACACCGAGTAGTCGCGGCCCGGCGACAGCAGATCCTGGCGGATGCGGTAGAAGCGGATCTGCTCGCCGTCCATCAGGAAGAACGAGAAGTTCTCGCCGGTGAAGGGCCATTTGTTGGCCGAACGCGCGAGATAGACGACCTGATCGTGGTCGTTCGTGTTGATCGCGAACGTTGGGACCGCGACGCCGCGCGCGCCGATCGTCTCCTGCACGCTGCGGGCCAGCATCAGGTCCATCGTGGCGCGCCAGTTCAGCTTCTCGCCGAACAGCTTGAACACGAGGCGGCGCTCGAAGCCCTTGGCCTTGGTCCACAATTCCTCGCGATAACCGAGCAGGCCTGTGCGCTCGCCGTTCTCGGTGATCTCGGCGTAGACGTCCATGTCCGACGTGAACTGGCGCGACTTCGCCTTGTTGCGCGAGCGCTTGTAGACGCCGAACTCGGTCGAGTTGAAGTTGGTGATCCAGACGTCGACGTTGAAGCGATACCACTCGTCGGCGCTCTTCGCGGGCTTCTTCGCGGCAGGGGCTTCGAACGCGCCTGATTCACGGGTACGGCGCAGGATCTCCTCGCGCGCATCGGCGGCGGCATCGTCGCCGGCGTTCTGTGCCTCGCGAATGACGTTGGCGGGAGTGGCGTCTTGAGCCATGAGCGAACCCTTCCGAGCAGAGTACGCGCACAATTGAACGACGAATCACACAGTGAGGCTAGCACTGGCCGCTGTGGATAAGTTGGTTGGTGGGGGAGTTCTATCTGCTCGCAAGCAAGAGGAGGTCAGACCCGCAAGGTTGGACCCCAGCGCGCCCCGGCGACACCGCTCAAAACATCTCGAAGTATTCGCGCTGCTCCCAGTCGGTCACTTCGGCGTGGAAGCGGGCGAGTTCGGCGTCCTTCAGGGCCAGGAGATAGTCGATTAACGGACTGCCGAATTTTTCGCGGAAAAAGGTGTCGCCGCGCAAGGCGGCGATGGCTTCGCCGAGGCTCTTGGGGAGTAGCGCGGCGGGCGTGTCGTAGGGGCGGTCGGCGGGTGGGCCGGGGTCGAGGGTGCGCTCGATGCCGTCGAGGCCGGCGTGGATTTGCGAGGCGATATAGAGATAGGGATTGGCGGTGGGTTCGCCGATGCGGTTTTCGATGCGGCTCGCGGGATCGCCGGGTGCGGAGAGTACGCGCAGCATCGCGCCGCGGTTGTCGCGGCCCCACAGCGCGCGATCGGGCGCCAGGGAGTTGGCGCGAAACCGCTTGTAGCCGTTGATCGTTGGCGTCGTGAACAGCGCGCCAGCGCGGGCGTGCGCGATGAGACCGCCGAGGAAGTGGCGGCCCGGCTTGGATAGCGCCTCGTCGGGTTGCGTTGGCATGAACGCGTTCAGGCCCGTCGCGCGCGCGACCAGCGATTGGTGCAGATGCCAGCCCGACGACATCACGTTGGGAATGCCGGGACGGCACATGAAGGTGGCGTGCAGGCCGTTGCGGCGGCAGATCTGCTTCACCGCGCTGCGGAACAGCACCATCGCGTCGGCGGCTTCCATGCCGCCCATCGCCTGGAACGTGAACTCGCACTGGCTCGGGCCGTACTCGCATTCGACCGAGCGCACCGGCAGCCCGAGCGCCACGACATCGCGGCGGATGATCTCCAGCACCGGCTCGAGCTGGTCGAAGCGCAATTCCGATAGATACTGATAGCCCGAGGTGAGGAGCTTAACGCGTGGGGGCTGGCCGGACTCATCGGGCTCCATGTCGCGTGCGACGGCCTTGAACACGTGGAACTCGACTTCGAGCCCGGCGACATAGTCGTAGCCCCGCGCTTCGAGCTTTTGCAGGGCACCGGCGAGGATATGGCGCGTGGCAAACGGCACCGGGCGGCCTTCGGTCGTGTAGAGATCGGCGAGCAGCCAGCCGGTCTTGGGCGCCCACGGCAGCACGCGGAACGAGGCGGGCTCGGGCACCATGATCACGTCGCCCGCGCCCTCGAACGCGCGCATACCGAACGCGCCGCCGGCGGCCCAGATCGGCAGCACGGTTTTGTTCGACGTGTCCTTCGCCAGCAGCGACGATGTGATCGACACGCCGGAACGGATCAGCTTTGCCGCGTCGCCGACGACCACCGTCTTGCCGCGCAGCAGCCCATGCTGATCGGGAAACGAGATGCGCACGACTTCGAGCCCATGCTGCTCGATCAACTGCTCGACGCGTTCGGCCGCGGCCTGCCGCTCCGGCGTCCACAGGCCGGTGTTCTCGACGAAGCTCATCGGCGCTCAGTCCTCGAGTTCGAGGATCATCTCGACCTCGACCGCGATCTGGCTCGGCAACATCGCCATGCCGACCGCCGAGCGCGCGCCCTTGCCGGCCTCGCCGAACACTTCGACGAACAGATCGGAGAAGCCGTTGATCACCTTCGGGGAGTCGTTGAAGTGCGGCGCGGCGTTGACCATGCCGAGCGTCTTCACCACGCGCTTCACCTTGTCGAGGCTGCCGATGGTGGCGCGGATGTTCGCGAGCATGTTGAGGCCGGTGTGGCGCGCGGCCTCGTAGCCTTGCTCGATGGTCAAGGTCTCGCCGAGCTTGCCGGTGATCGCGCTGCCATCCTTGCGGCGCGGCCCGCAGCCCGACATGAAAAGGAGATTGCCGGTGCGGACGCCGCCCACATAGGTGCCGACCGGCTTGGGCGCGGGCGGCAAGTCGAGACCCAGTTCCTTGACGCGTTGCTCTGCACTCATGGGGTTCTCCTTGTTTTGCCGTAGGGCGCAATAGCGCAAGCGTATTGCGCCGTTGCAAGGTAGCAGGCGCAATACGCCCAAGTGGGCTATTGCGCCCTACGAAGCTTCGTCATTTCAACTCGGCGAGCTTTGCCAGGATGCGGGCCCAGCTGCGGGCGCCTTTCTTGAAGCTCGAGAGGTTGTACTTCTCGTTGGGGCTGTGGATGCGGTCGTCCTCCAGGCCGAAGCCGACCATCAGGCTGTCCATGCCCAGCGCGTCCTTGAACGAGGTCACGATCGGAATCGAAGCGCCGCAGCCCATCATTACGGTCGGCTTGCCCCACTCGTCGGCGAGCGCGGCGCTGGCGGCCTGCATATAAGGCGCGGTCGTGTCGAACGAGATCGCGGCGCTGCCACGGCCTTCGCCGAACCGCACCTTGCAATCCCCAGGCAAGCGCTCGGTTACGAACGCCTTCAGGTTCGCCAGCAGTTTGTTGGGGTTTTGCCCGGCGACGAGGCGGCAGGTGATCTTGACCGAGGCCAGCGAGGGAATGACCGTCTTGGAGCCGACGCCCTGATAGCCGCCGGTGATGCCGTTGAACTCCAGCGTTGGGCGCGCCCACATCTGATCGAGCACGCTGCAGTTGGCCTCGCCCGCGGGTACGCTGAGGCCGACCTCGCGGAGATACGCCGCCCCGTCGAAGCCGAGGGCGTCCCACTGCTTTTTCTGGGCGGCCGTGGGCTTGAGGACACCATCGTAGAAGCCGGGGACGCGCACCTTGCCCTTGGCGTCGTGCATGTCCGCCACGATCGCGGCCAGCGCACGGATCGGGTTCATCGCGGGGCCGCCGTACATGCCCGAGTGCAGATCACGCGAGGGGCCTTCGATGAACACTTCGAGGCCGACGAGCCCGCGCAACATGGTGGTGATGGCCGGCGTGTCCTTGTCCCATTGGCCGGTGTCGCACACGAGAGCGAGGTCGCAGGTGATCTCCTTGCCGGACTTGGCAAGGAAGGCGGGAAGGCTCGGCGAGCCGCACTCTTCTTCACCTTCGATCAGCACGCTGACCGCGATCGGCAATTCGCCGGCTACCTGCTTCCAGGCGCGCGCGGCCTCCAGGAAGGTCATCATCTGACCCTTGTTGTCCTGCGCGCCGCGCGCAACGATCACCTTGCCGTTGGCCTTGTCGTTGGCGATGCGCGGCTCGAACGGCGAGGTCTTCCATAGCTCGAGCGGCTCGGGTGGCTGCACATCGTAGTGGCCGTAGAAGAGAACGTGCGGCATGCCTTTCGGCACCTTCGGGCGATCGTGGCCGACCACCATGGGATGGCCCGCGGTCGGGCGCACGGAGGCGTCGAAGCCGATATCCTTCAGCGTCGCCGCGCACCACTCCGCCGCCGTCCGGCAGCGCGCCTTGTAGGCGGGATCGGTCGAGACGCTGTCGATCTTGAGCAGCTCGAACAGGCGATCGAGACCGGCCTGGCTCGACTTGTCGAGCGCGGTGAGGACCTGCGGCAGGTGGGTGGACGTGGTTGATGCTGCAGCCATCGCAAGCGCCTCCGCGAGAAAAGTCGTCGATTGGAACCGAGGAACCGGCGGACCAGAACCCATCACGCACATTGTTATACGCGCGTTGCGCTTCCTAGCCACCGGCGATGCTGCTAAGCGTCTACCGAGTTGTTCGCACGTGCAGCAATCGGACAGATTTCGGCGGAGGTCTAGCGATGGCAACCCGTAAGGCAGCGGCGACCGCAGCCGCGAGCACATTCGTCTACCAGTTCGGCACCGGGCGGACAGACGGCAACGCGGGCATGCGCGACCTGCTCGGCGGCAAGGGCGCGAACCTCGCGGAAATGTCGAGCCTGGGCCTGCCGGTTCCGCCGGGCTTCACGATCACCACCGAGGTCTGCACCGCCTACTATGCCAACGGCGGTAAGCTGCCGGAGGGCCTGACCGCCGATGCCGAGCAAGCGCTGGCGGCAATCGGCAAAGCCGTCGGCATGACGTTCGGCGACGACAAGAACCCGCTGCTCGTCTCGGTACGTTCGGGCGCGCGCGCGTCGATGCCGGGCATGATGGATACGATCCTCAATCTCGGCCTCAACGACCGAACGGTCGAAGGACTGGCGGCCCGCTCGGACGATACGCGCTTTGCCTGGGATAGCTATCGCCGCTTCATTCAGATGTATTCGAACGTCGTGCTCGAGGTCGATCACGGCGAGTTCGAGGACATTCTGGAGAACCACAAGAACCTGAACGGATTTTCCGCCGATACCGATCTTGCCGCCGAGGACTGGAAGGAGATCGTCGCCGAATACGAGGCGGTGGTGCAGCGGGTGAAGGGCAAGCCGTTCCCGCAGGACGTGAACGAGCAGTTGTGGGGCGCGATCGGCGCCGTGTTCGGCTCCTGGCAGTCGGCGCGCGCCAAGACCTATCGTCGGCTGAACGATATCCCCGACGACTGGGGCACCGCGGTCAGCGTGCAGGCGATGGTGTTCGGCAATATGGGCGATACGTCGGCGACCGGCGTCGCGTTCACGCGCAACCCTTCGACCGGTGCGCGCGAGCTGTACGGTGAGTTCCTGCTCAACGCGCAGGGCGAGGACGTGGTCGCGGGCATCCGCACACCGCAGAACATCACGAAAAGGGCACGCCTGGAAGCGCGCGACAAGGAACCCTCGCTCGAAGAGCAGATGCCGGACACGTTCGCCGAGCTGACCGCGATCTTCGCCAAGCTCGAGGCGCGCTACAAGGACATGCAGGACGTCGAGTTCACGATCCAGAACGGCAAGCTGTGGCTGCTGCAGACGCGCAACGGCAAGCGCACGGCGGAGGCCGCGCTCAAGATCGCGGTCGATCTGGCCAACGACGGCATCATCTCCGAGCATGAGGCGGTGATGCGTGTCGACCCAGCCGCGCTCGATCAGCTCCTGCATCCGACCATCGACGCCGGCGCCACCAAGGACCTGCTCACGACGGGCCTGCCGGCCTCGCCTGGCGCTGCGTCCGGCGAGATCGTGTTCAACCCCGACGACGCGGAAGCCGCCAAGGGCAAGGGCCGCGCGGTGATCCTGGTGCGCATGGAGACGAGCCCGGAGGACATCCACGGCATGCACGCCGCCACCGGCATCCTCACCGCGCGCGGGGGCATGACGAGCCACGCGGCGGTGGTTGCGCGCGGCATGGGGCGGCCCTGCGTATGCGGCGCGGGCGCGATGCGGATCGACTACGCGGCGGCCACGCTCACGGTCGGCAACCGCGTGCTGAAGAAGGGCGACGTGATCACCATCGACGGCGCGACCGGTCAGGTGCTGGTGGGCCTTGTCGCGATGCGTCAGCCGGAGCTGTCGGGCGATTTCGGCACGCTGATGGGGTGGGCCGACAAGGCGCGCCGCCTGGGTGTGCGCGCCAACGCCGATACACCGCGCGACGCCGCGCAAGCCAAGACGTTCGGCGCCGAAGGCATCGGTCTGTGCCGCACCGAGCACATGTTCTTCGAGGAAGACCGCATCCTGGCGATGCGCGAGATGATCTGCGCCGAGCACGAGAAAGGCCGCCGCGCCGCGCTCGCCAAGATCCTGCCGATGCAGCGCCGGGATTTCGAGGCGCTGTTCGAGATCATGGCGGGGCTGCCGGTCACCATTCGTTTGCTCGATCCACCGCTGCACGAGTTCCTGCCGCATGGCGCGGAGGAGCAGGTAAACGTGGCCAAGGCGCTCGGCGTGCCGGTCAAGCGGCTGGCGGAGCGGGTGTCGGAGCTGCACGAAATCAACCCGATGCTCGGCTTTCGTGGTTGCCGGCTGGCGATCCGTTATCCGGAGATCGCCGAAATGCAGGCGCGCGCGATCTTCGAGGCGGCGGTGAACGCCGCCAAGAAGACCGGCAAGCCGGTGACGCCCGAGGTAATGATCCCGCTGGTAGCGTGGCGCTCGGAGTTCGATGCGGTGCGCAAGGTGATCGTCGCCACGGCGGCGCAGGTAGAAAAGGAAATGGGCGCCAAGCTCGTCTATCAGGTCGGCACCATGATCGAGCTGCCGCGGGCCTGCTTGCGCGCGGAGGAGATCGCTGGCGGCAAGGAAGGTGCGGAGTTCTTCTCGTTCGGCACCAACGATCTGACGCAGACGTGCCTTGGCCTGTCGCGGGACGATGCGGCGCCGATCCTCACCAACTACACGCAGACCGGCATTATCGAGGTCGATCCGTTCGTGTCGATCGACCGGTCCGGCGTCGGCGAGCTGGTCGAGATCGGCACGGCGCGCGGACGCAAGGCGCGCAAGGACCTCAAGGTCGGCATCTGCGGCGAGCACGGCGGCGATCCGGCCTCGGTCGAGTTCTGCCATCACGCCGGCCTCGACTACGTGTCGTGCTCGCCCTATCGCGTGCCGGTCGCCCGGTTGGCGGCGGCGCAGGCGGCGATCAGCGGCAAGGTGAAGGCGAAGGACGGCTAACAGTCAGTCGACTACTCCACCTCGGCGCTGAGAACGCGCTTGGCCTCGCGGCGGAGGCCTTCGAGGATCGGTTTGAAGGCTTCCTCATCGCGGTCCTCCGGATACACCATGTAAACCGGGTAGACGAAGCGCCGCGCGCGTTTCACCAGCTTGAGCCGCCCGCGGGCGACGTGCGCGCGGATCAGGCGAAGCGGTGCGTACCCCGTGCGCTCCTGGCCAAGCAGGAAGTCTAGCCCCGCCGGTCCTAGGTCGAGATGCAGACCGGGATTGCGCAGGGCGGGGAATGCCGTCGCGTGGTCGACCTGGAACTCCGCCCCCCAATCGATCGAGACGAAGCCGGCCGCGGTGCGGCGGCTGTTGGTGCGCGCACTGGTGACCAGAACGAATTCCTCCTCGAACAGATGCTCCAGCGTCAACCCGGGCGGAGGGACGGGGCGATACATCACCGCGAGATCGAGCGTGCCTTCGAGCAGACGCTGCGTCAGCACCGGCGTCTGACCCGACGTGGCGGAGATGGAGATATCCGGCAACGAGCGGCGCATCCACGACACCCAGCGCATCAGGAACCCGTCCCAAAGCCCCTGCGGCGCACCGGTCGCAAGGTGATCCCGATGCTGACCGGTGAGGCCGATCTCCATCTGCGCGTGCTGCCACACCCGCACAAGAGCCAGGGCATGGCGGCGGAACTGCTCGCCGGCGGAGGTCAGGTTGGCGCCCCCCTTCGAGCGCGCGAAGAGCTCCCGGCCGAGCTCTTCTTCCAGGCCCTTGATGCGCGCGCTGACCGTCGACTGAGTAATGTTGAGGCGTCGTGCGGCCTCGATGAAGCTGCCGGTTTCGGCCACCATGATGAAGGTTCGAGCGAGATTGATGTCCATGCGACGCGACCTAGAGCGCTTTCCACTTGATGTGAATCAAAACAGTTACAGGGGATTCCCTCGGACGCGCAAATCAGATTCGGATTCCACCGGCAGCAACGGCGGGGATCGCGATGGCGAAGGGATACTCGAAAGATCTCAGGGTGCGGGCCGT
>CAMDPA010000116.1 GCA_945903565.1 Devosia equisanguinis
ACAGGTCGGCCCACCCGGTGTCACGCGCACCTCTGGGCCGAGGCTCGCCACGTCCGCCCCCGTGAGACTCGGGGGTCCGATGATCCGGTTCAACGCCGTGGGTATGCCGTTTAAAATCCTGTGCGGGGCGGCACGTGTGCCGCATCAAACTAAACTAAACAACGCGGACATCTGTCGCCCCGCGCCCCTGAGTCACTTCCATCCTTGCGCGGGAAACCGCGTGAGGGTGGGAGTGTTATCGTTGGGTTCCTTGACCCCGAACCGGGCCTCGACTTATCCGATCAAGCAACTCGGTGAGGACGCCCCGCCTAAGCAGACTTTCGTTGGAAGGCCAAGGAATGGTCTGCTTGGATTCTTTCTTGAGCAGAGCTTTATCGCAAAACCCCGTAGGACACTTTTGCGAACTCTGCTTAATATCCGCCCCGCGCTCCGCTCCCACGCCCCAACCTTGCAAACACCCCAGCCCCGAACCGCCGCACGAGCAGCGGCGTCACGAACATATCGAGCAGTGTCGCGGTGACGAGGCCGCCGAACACGACGACCGCGACGGGATAGAGGATCTCCTTGCCTGCCGGCTCCGCGCCGGCCATCAGCGGCAGCAAGCCACCCGCGGCGGCGCACGCGGTCATCAAGACGGGCGTCAACCTTTCGAGACTGCCGCGCACCAGCAGCGCGTCGCCGAACGGCATGCGCTCGTCTGCAGCCAAGTTGAGGAAATGGCTCACCTTCAGAATGCTGTTGCGCACCGCGATGCCGGCCAGCGTGATGAACCCGACGATGCTCGCCAGCGATACCGGCAGCCCCGCGATCAGCAACGCGACGACGCCACCAACCAACGCCAAGGGCACGCTCGCCATCACGATCGCCGCCAGAACCGCCGAGCGATACCGCACCGCGAGCAGCAGCCCGATCAGCGCGAGCACCAGCGCGGTCGTGGCAAGAATGGTGCGCGTCGCCTCGGCCTGACCGAGATACGTCCCCTCCAACGCCGCCGTATAGCCGGCCGGCAACTTCAATCCCGCGATCGCCGCCCGCACCGCCTCGATGGTGCGCGCGCTGTCGCCGCCATCGAGGTTGGCGATCACGGCGAGCCGCTGCTGCCCGTTCTCGCGCTCGATGCGATTGCGCCCCTGGCCCTCCCCGACATCGGCCATAAACCCAAGCGGAATGAGCCCTTCCGGCGTGTCGACCAGCACGGCTGCCAGCCCCGTCGCCGAACGATCCCGCTCGGCCAGCCGGATCACCACCTCGATGCGTTGGTCCCCATCCCACACCTGCGAGACGGTGCGCCCACCGGCGAGCGCTGCCACCGTTTGCGGCGCCACGTGACCCGGTACACCATGCAACGCCGCACGCTGAAAATCCGGTCGCACCTCGATCGTCGGCACCTGCGCCTGTTGCTCGATTTGCAGATCGACCAACCCAGGAATGCGGCGCAATTCGCCGAGCACCTGCCGCGCCAGCGCATCGAGCGTTTCGATGTCGCCGCCGTACAGCTTCACCGCGACACCGGCCCTGATGCCCGACGTCAGGTGATCGATCCGGTGCGAGATCGGCTGGCCGATATTGATCGCCCCCGGCAACTGCGCGAGACGGGCGCGGATATCCCGCACGATCGCCTCGCGCGGTCTCCCGCCGCTCAGCAGCGCCACGTCGATCTCGCTCGTCTCGACGCCCTGCGCGTGATCGTCGAGCTCGGCCCGCCCCGTGCGGCGACCGGTCGAAGCGACCTCGTGCACCTGCAGCAGAATCTTCTCCGCCGCCTGGCCGAGCCGCGAGGATTGCTCCAGCGATATCCCCGGCGACGCCGCCAGCGTTATCGTCAGCGTGCCCTCGTTGAACGGCGGCATCAGCGCACGCGGCAGCGCCACCACGATTGCCGCAGCCAACCCAACCAGCCCCAGGGCCGCGAGGAGAACCAAGCGCTCGTGCCTCATCGCAATCGGCAACACGCGCTCCAGCGCCCGCTTGAACATCGCCGCGACCTTCGGTTCGCCCCCGATGAGGCGGCCCGGCGCAAGCAGCACCGCGCACAGCGCCGGCGTTACGGTCACTGCTGTCAGCAGGCTGGCCGCGATGCCGACCACATACGCCGTCGCCAGCGGTCGCAGCAGTTGCCCTTCGATGCCCGTGACCAGGAACAGCGGCGTGACGACCAGCACGATGATCGCGCTCGCCAGAACGATCCCGCTGCGCACCTCCGTCGACGCCGCCGCGATCACGCCGAGCACGCCGTCCCCGTCGAGGCCAGCGCTCTGCTCCCGCAGCCGGCGGTACACGTTCTCGACGTCCACCACGGCGTCGTCGACCAGCTCGCCGATCGCGATCGCGAGCCCACCCAGCGTCATCGTATTGATGGAGATGCCGAGCAGCCGGAACACGACCACGGCCGCCAGCAGCGACAACGGTATGGCGATCAGCGAGATCAGCGTCGTGCGCGCATTGCCGAGAAACACGAACAGTACCAGCGCAACCACGAGGCTCGCCTCGATCAGCGCACGCGAAACATTGCTCAGCGATGTCGCGATGAAATCCGCCTGCCGGAACAGCACGCGGTCGACGCGCACACCCGACGGCATCGTGCTCTGCAGCGCGCCGAGCGCCGCCGTAACGCGCGGCGTCAGCGCCAACGTATCCGCGCCCGGCTGCTTCTGCACCGACAGGATCACGGCGTCGAGACCATCGACGCCCGCACTCCCACGCTCCGGACGCGGCGCCTTCCAAACCCGCGCGATCTGATCGAGCCGCACGCCCGCACCCGCCCGCGTCGCCACGACGATGCCGCCGACCGCCTCGGGCGTAATGCCGCCGCCGAGCGTGCGGATCGTCAGCTCACTGCCGCTCGCCGCGTTCGCAACGCCGCCACCTGCGGGCAGACCAATCCGCGCGACCGCCTTCTCCACATCCGCGATCGAAATTTCGAGCCCGGCCATCAGCCTCAAATCAGGCTCGATCCGAAGCTCCGCGAGTGCCCCACCGATCACCGTCACTTGCGACACGCCGGCAATCGCCTGCAGCCGCGGCCGCACCGTCCATTCCGCCAGACGGCGCAAGGCGATGCCATCGCTCGCACCTTGTGCCGTCACCGCGACCAGCATGATCTCGCCCATGATCGAGCTGACCGGCTGGATATGCGGCGTCACCCCGGCGGGAAGTTCACGTTGCGCCGCGGCAAGCCTTTCCGCTGCCTGCTGCCGGATCGAAACGACATCGCTGCCCCAATCGAGTTCCAGCGCGACAATCGACAACCCCAGCGCGGAGGTCGAGCGCATCCGCAGCATCGACGGCAGCCCCATCAACGCCCGTTCGAGCGGACGCGTGACGAGGCTTTCGACCTCCTCCGGGCCAAGCCCCGCCGTCTCCGTCATCACCGAAAGCGCGGGCCGATTGATGTCCGGGAGAACGTCGACGTCGAGACGCGTGAGCGTCACAAGCCCCGCAATTGCCAGCGCCAGCGCCATGGCCAGCACGACGAAGCGATGCTGCAAACTGGTACGGACGATCGGGCCGAGCACGATGGCGCCTCACCGGACCTGAGAGAGCAATGCGGCGCCCTCGACGACGATGCGCGCACCGGGCTTGAGACCGCCGGTCACCAGCACATGCGCGGCGTCATGAGGCGCGATCGTAACGGCGCGCGCTGCGAATCGCTCCGCGTCGGTGTGCTCCCACACGCTTGCGCGGCCCTCGGAAACCTGCCGCACTACTGTTCGAGGCAGCAACGTGCCGCGCTGCTTTCTCCCGCTGCCAACAAAGACCCGCAGCGGCCGTCCGATCTCCGCGCCGGGCACAGCCGCCATTGCACGAAACAACACCGGCACGGCATTGCCGCGCAACACCGGCCCACGCCCCAGGTATGTCAGCTCGATGCTGCGGCCATCGTCGGTGCGCGCGGTGGCACGAGCGATACGCGCCGGCAGTGTGCCGAAGCCGAAGGCCTCGATCCGCGGAGGTCCCTCGCCGGCGATCTCCACCAGCGTGTCGCGCGCCGCCACCATCTGCCCCAAGCCGAGGTTCACCGCGCCGATCACACCCGCGATCGGCGCCTTGACCTCGACGCGCGTGTTGAGTGCGGCTTTCACCAGCTCGGACTGCCGCACCATCGCCTGCGCCTGGATCTGCAATTCCTGCAGCAGCGCGACGGCGGAATCGCCCATCGGCATGTTGGGATTGACGATGGAAGCATGCTCCGCGCGCGGCAGCAGCAACGCAAGCTCGCGCTCGATCTCCACCAGCTTCTGCCGCAACTGATTGTCTTCGGCGGGCGTCAGCGTCGCCACGAGCATGGCGAGCACCTGATCCTTTTCCACGCGCTGCCCGACGAACGGCAGCCCCTTATCACCCGGCTGGATCACGCCATCGCGCACCGCCTGTACGCGCGCCGTGACATTCGGATCGGCAACCACGCGGCCGGCGAGTTCCAGCACGGCCTCGTGCTCGCCTTCGAGGGCTACCAAAGTGCGGATGCCGAGCAGTCGCTGGATCGGTTTTGCCAGATGAACCGACCCGTCGGATTGCCGAAGGGCTGCATCGCCGCGCACCGTCGCCGTTACATCCTTGGCCGGCGATGCGTGCTCCTGTCCCTCGTGGGCATCGCCGCCGGCGCAACCGAGCACAAGCGTGAGCATGGCGATCATTCCTGTCGATCGCGATCCCGCCCTGCGCATTCCGGTATCCCTCGGTCCGATTGTCTGTCGCGGTCAACATGCTGTTTTCACGGCTGGACTGCAACATCGCGCAATCGCTTAACCCTATCGCCGGCCGGTCCAACGACGCGCACATGTGGTTGTGCATCGGCACCGATGCCGTAAGTTGATCCCGTCGCAATGGCGCCCATCGCGCCTCCAGTAAGGAGCATGCAAATGCAAGCGCTCAGACCCGTAAAGGTCGCCCCAAAGGGCATGGGGCTCAACGATTTCGTCGCCCACAAGGAAGGCTTCTTCGCCGCCGAGGGGCTCGATGTCGAGTTCGACTGGAAGACCTTCAAGGGCACCCAATCGAGCTGGAAGGGCATGGAGTATTTCCAGCGCCCGCAGGACCGCCCCTACACCGAAACGAAGGAAGAGGTGATTCAGGGTGCCTGCGCCTGGGGCACGGTGTGCAACGCCAGCGCCGGCATGGGCCACATCGTCCGCGAGGGCTACGGCGTGTCGCCGTGGGCGATCTTCGTGCGCGCGGACAGCCCTATCAAGTCACCGCAAGACCTCAAGGACGTGCCGATCGCAGTTGGCCTGCGCGCCGGCAGCCACTTCAACGTTCCCTACCGGCTAGAAAAGTATCTGCCGTTGGAGAACATCAAGATCGTCAATACCGGCGGCTTCGGCGCGCGGCTGCAGGCACTCCTCGACAAGGAAGTGGACGCTGCCAGTCTGTTGCCGCCGCAGATCGCGATGGCCGAGCAGCTTGGCCTGCGCAAGATCATCGCCGACGTCTTCCATACGATCTGGTGGGTGCCCGAGAACGCCGCGCCCGATGTCGTCAGCAGCTACATGCGCGCGCTGGCCCGCGCCGAAATGGCGCTCGAGGCGAACCTGCCGACGTATCTGGAACTGTGGAGTCTCGCCGTCCCCGCCGAGTTCCAGGATCGCACCTGGGACTTCTCGAAATTCGGTCGCGGCGAACGCTTCGTGCACGAGCCGATCCCCGCCGCCGAGTTCGATGAGATCATGGCCCAGGTGAAACGCTGGGGCCTCGACCAGTACCTGAAGGAGCACAACGTCGAACGCTTGATTCACGCTCCGGCGGTTTGACGTCCCCGAAGTGCCTTCAATTCGTCGAGCCGGGGCCCCCAGGCCGGGTTCTCGATCCAGGCGAGGGCGCTGGCGCGGGTCAGTGGCGATTTGGCCAGGGCGGAGGTCGTGCGCCAGGCGGTGGCGAGCATGCAGGAGATGACCGGCGCGCGGCCGACGAAGGGGCGGCGGCGGATCGGTTCGAGTGTGGGCATGCCAGTGCCGAGCATCAGGACGGCGTCGAGGTCGGCCTCGGGCAAGGCATCGAGGGCGGCCAGCGCTTCCCCGCCGAACAGGCTGTAGATCGGGTGGAACGCCCCGGTGTCGCGGAAGGCGCCGGTTTCAGCCGCGACCGTGAAGCCGTGCGCCGACCAGTATGCGCGGCTCGCGACGTTGAGGGATTCCGGATACGGCGAAACGAGCGCGATGCGCTTGGCGCCGAGCGCATTCAGCATGTCGACGGAGGCGATCGCTGAAGTGAACACGGGGATGTTGGCCGCGCGCGAGACCTCGGCGAGAATGCGCGCCTCGGCATCGACGCCCGCGAGATAGGACATGCCGGAGGTCGCCACCAGCGCGGTGCCGATCGGCGCGTTGGCGAACTGGCGCAACTGGCCCGATAGTGTCGCGAAGTAATCGACGAGGCGGGCTTCGATGGTCGGCTTGTCGCTCATCAGGCGCGCGTTGACGAAGGCGTAGCCGGGCGGCGTCATGATCGCCATTTCCGGTTCGACGGTCGTGTTGGCCTGCGGGGTCAGCAGGCCGATCAAGCCGAGCGGCGCGTATTCCACCGACATCAGGTCACGCCTCGTTTGCCCAACGGTTACGTTGCCCGTCAGGCCTTGGGCTTGCTCGTCTCGACTTCGCCGCGGTCGACGCGCTGGGAGAATTCGGTCTGCCCCCCAGCCGACAGGATGCGTGCCTGCTCGACCCAGTTCTCGCGCTCGATGCGGCCCTTGAAGTCGAGCTTCTCGCTGAAGCGTTCGATATCCGAAGCGCTCCAGTTGGCGACTTGATCGTAGCGCGTGACGCCAAGCGCGTTCAGCTTTTTCTCGATCAGCACCCCGACGCCGCGGATGCGTTTCAGATCGTCCGGTGCGCGGCCGGCGCCTGGGCCGATGCTGCCGGGTGATTCCGGCGCGCGATAGGCCTCCGAGCGCACCGAGCGCAACGCCGACAAGTCTTCGCGTAGAGCCGCACGCTCCGGCTCAGGTTGTGCTTGAATCGCATCGGCGAGCTTTACCGGGCTGGCAGCCTCGGCGGCACGGCGTGCCATGTCGCGCGAATAGGCTGTCTCGCCGCCCTTGGACAGGATCTGCGCCTGCTCGATCCAGTTCTCGCGCGCGACACGTCCCTCGAAACCGAGCAGCCGGTCGAAGCGCGCGACGTCGGTGGCGTTCCAGCCGGCGATCTGGTCGTAGCGGGTGACGCCTTGCACATTGAGCAGGCGTTCGACCTCGCCATTGATACCTGCGATCCGCTGCAGCGCGTCGCGCGACGTGCCGATCGGACGATCGCTGCCCACGTAGGTAGGCGCGACGGCGATCGGGGCAGCCGGAGCGGCAGGAAGTGCCTGGGCGGCGGGTACGGCAACGACCGGCGGCAGGGCGAGCGCCTCGCTTGCGGGCAACGCCGCGGCGGCAACCGCCTTGATGCCGGGCGCTACGGACGCTTGGGCTGCCAACACCGCACCTGCGGCGGCAGCGGCGGCGGCCTTGAGGTCGACGGGCGCCATGGCTGCAGGCGAGGCGGCCAGGGAGGCAGCAGGGGAGGCAGCAGGGGAGGCAGCAGGGGCAGCTGTAATCGGCGCATCGTCGGCTGGACGTGTGCCGGCCGGAACGCGCACGGTGATGCGATCGCCCTCGTCCGGTGTCGGTCGCGAGGACGGCAGCTCGCCCTTGAGTTTGCGGCGCGAGTAGTAGGTTTCGCCACCTTTGGCGAGGATCTGGGCCTGCTCGATCCAGTTTTCCTGCTCGATCCGTCCGGGGATTTTCAGAGCGGCGCCAATGCGGGTAACGTCCTCGGGGCGCCAAGCAGCGATGTCGGCAAACGTGCCCACGCCAAGTGCGTTCAACTGCTTTTGCTGCTGCTCATCGATGGCGCGAATGCGGGTCAGATCCTGCGGGGACACCTTTGCCGGGGCTGGCGCCGGGGCTGCAGGCGCCAGTGCGGCGACCGGTGCAGGGGCGGCCGTTGGTGCTGGCGCTGGCACGGGTGACGGTGCGATCGATGCCGTGACCGTGGCAGGTCCGGACGTGCCCATCGCTGCCGGGAGCACGGGCGCGGCAGCAACTGCCTGCGCGCGGGCTGTGGCGACGGCGGCCATGGCTGCCGCGGCGGCGGCCGATGCGGCGGCAAGGGCAGGTGAAGGAGCTGCCGCCGATGGGGCAGGCACAGGGGCCGGTGCTGGCGCGGGTGCGACGGGCCGCGCGACGACCGGTGCCGCCGGCGCAGGGACCGGCAGCGAGGGAGCCATCGACGGCGCCAGAGGTGCAAGTGCCCGTGGGTTGGCCGGCGCAGGTTCGGCGGCCGACCCGGTCAGTGCACGCTCGAACCGCGTGATGCCGGCAGGCTGCGGCGCAATCGATGACGGGGCCGCGACGGCGGCCGGCCGTGCCGCGTTGACTGCTGCCGGTTCCAGCGTATGCGCGAAGAACGTGCGGCGGACGATGCAGCCGAGGAATGCCCCGGCGAAGTAGGTGACGAGCATCATCAATGCCGTCTGCAACAAGAATGCGATCATCTGGTCTTCCCCCTTGACGCGCGACTGGTCCGGCTCGGGTATCCCGAGCTCAGGTAGACCCTTAGTCCTCGTTGCCTTTGCACGTGAACCAACCCACGCAGGCCCCGAGCGCGAAGGCGAACAGGAGGAACCAGAAGAACTTCACGAACAGGTAATCCATGACCGCTTCCTGTGGAGGTTAGTGGCAGCGTCGTGCTGCGCAGAGGTGCGAATGCTCGCCGTGAGCCTCGACTACTTGACCTTGACGCTGAACTCGATGCGGCGATTGACGGCCATGTTGGCCGGTGAATCGTTGGCGACCTTGGGCTTGACCTTGCCATAGCCGATGGCGGCGAGCGAAGATTCAGACACGCCGGCCTGAACCAGATAGTCGCGCACCGAGTTTGCTCGGCGCTCCGAAAGGCGTTGGTTGCGGCCGGGCTCGCCTTCGTTGTCGGTGTGGCCTTCGACCTCGATAGTGAAGCCCGGGCATCCCTTGACGATCTGGGCAAGCGCATCGAGCGTCTTGTGGCTGCGCCGGTCGAGCTCGGCGCTGGCGCGCTGGAACGTTATCGCTCCGGCCTGCGCCGCGGTTGCCAGCGATGCCTGGCAGCGCTGTGCCTCGGCCTGACGCCCCCGTACTCGGTCCTCCTCCGCCTTGCGGCGTGCGTCCGCCTCGGCAACGCGACGGGCGTCTTCCTCAGCCTTTTTGCGGGCGGCATCTTCCTCCGCCCTGCGACGGGCGGCGGCCTCGGCCTGCTGACGCTGCTGCTCGGCGACGCGGCGGGCATCCTCCTCGGCCTGTTTGCGCGCTGCATCTGTCTGTGAATTGCGGCGGGCCTGCTCTTCGGCTTCGCGCGCTCTGGACAGCGCCTCGGTTTCGTTGCGCCGGAGTTCGGCGACGCGGCGGGCCTCGGCCTCGGCGGCGGCGCGCCGTGCGTCGTCTTCCGCCTTCTTGCGCGCGGCTTCCTCGGCTGCCCGACGGGCAGCTGCTTCGGCCGCGCGGCGGGCTTCTTCGGCTGCCACGACAGCAGGATCCTGCCGGATCTGTTCGGTGACGTTGAACGAGGACGGGATGTCCGCGCGCAGTGAGCGGCGCACGGCATCCGCGGTTTCAGCTGTCTCGGTAAGGCCCGCGATCGAGAATTGACTATCGCGTGCCTCGGCGTTGCCCTGCTTGAGCTGGGCCAGCTTGCCAAGCGCCGCCGACACCATTTGCTGCCAGCCATTCGGCGCGCCGGATCCGATCGACATCCGGTCGACCACACTGAGGCCCGGGAATGCGCGTTCCGCCGTGGCCTTGACCTGGTCGCGAGCGGGAATACTTGGGGCAAACCCGGTCAGCTCGACCTGCCGCCCACGCAGCGCCGCTGCCCATGCATAAGGCGTCACCGCCGGCGCGATCACCTTTTCCGACTTGAGGCTGATGCCCTGCGGCAGCGATCGGGCAAGCGCCGTGACGACGCCTTCGTAACTCTTGGCGCTTTCGGCTTCGCCCTGGACCACGAGCCCGGATGCTTCCAGCGCCGCTGTGGCGCCGGGCTTGAGGCTTGCCAGCTGACGCAACGCGAAGTTGGTGCCGCCAAGCCAGACCTTCTGCTCGGGTGCACCGCGGGCCAGCTTCAACTGATCGTCGACTTTGTGGTTTGGCAATGCCGAGCGTGCGGAAGCAAGAACGGCTTTACGCGCGGCTTCGTTCGGCACGTAGCCGGTGAGCTTCAAGTCGCCATTGCCGAGCGATGCCTGCCAAACATAATTCTTGATGCTTTCGAGCACCTCGGTGCGGTCCTCGAGGGCGCGCACGCCCCACACCTTGGCGACCTCGATGGCGGCGCGGCGCTGCTCGCTCTCCTCGTCGGCACGGCCGCCAACGAGAACGTCACGGGCTTTGAAGTTGGCCTTAGCCCACGGCAATCCCGCCCGTTCGAGCACTTCGTTGGAGCGCTGGGCGAGGTCGGCTTCGATACGCGGTTGCGTTCCAAGAACGCCGATCCACCAGAGAATTGTCAGAGGGATCAAGCCCAACAGCCAGCGCAACGGATTGCACTTCATGTCCTACCCTCACTCCAGGCTGCGCCGCCGTTGTTTGGTGATCGCGCCTTACCCACCCTACCTAGTCGATCGCACGACCCCTCATCGACGCCTTCGCACGCGGGCAGTCCCGGTGCGGCAGACGTGGTCAGGCCAATACCTGACGCGATCTCATGGTGAACGGATTATAAACAAGTGGCCCGCGCAATGGAAGATGGACGACAGTCCTATTTCGCGGGCAATTCGCGATCAGTACGAGGCAACCCTGCGTGGCAACGAAGCCGTGGTGGCGGGTGAGAGCACGGCTTCGGCTTGGCGTGCCGGCGCGCCATAGTTGGGGCTATAGGGCTCGCGGGGGTCGTCGGGCTCGGGCGCGCGCTTCACGGGCGGCGGCACTTGGCTCGGCAGGCCGTCGTCTTCGACTTCGGGTTCGGCGGTACGTTGTGGTGCGACGGGCCCACGCATATTGTAGGCCTGCTGGCCGTGGCCGTACGCGTCCTCGCGGCGCTCCTGATCGGAGGCGCAGCCGGCGGCGGACAAGGTAATCCCTAGTGCGGCGCAACGCGCGATATTGGCAAGCATACCGGGTTGCTTCACGCAACGACGCAACGGCAACATGTGACTTGAACTCCCGTCGACAAGGCTCGACAAACAGTCGGACCCACTGATCGGCACGTTGAATGAGAGGCCTTAAGATCGGGTTAGCGGACGTGCCGAGGCGGGACGGTCGACGTCGGAGGGAAAAGCGGGATGAGCAGCCAGGATCTGACGCGGCGGGCGGGATGGGTGCATCACCCGCGCATTCCGGTGCTGGGGCCACTCGATCTATCGATGGAGCTGCCGGTCGCCAGCAGCGGCTCTCCACCCATTCAGCACATGGTCTATACCGACGACGGGCTCTATCTGCCCGCGGTGTCGCGGCAGCCGGCAGGTCGCGGCCCGTTTCCAGTTGTAATCGCGATCCATGGCAGCTCGGGCGGGCTCGGCGTGCCGTATCTGGTCGATCAGGTTATGAACCAAGGCTGGGCGCTCGATGCGATGCTGGCGCGCGGTTATGCCGTCGTGTTCGCGGAAGGCCGCATGGAGCACGAAGACGCGTACGGGACGGACATCCCGTTCCTGCTCGATCATCTCGATATGATCACGATGTTGCGGTTTATCGCCCGGCAGCCGTGGGCCGACGTGGCGCGGATCGGTTTTTTCGGTGTGAGTCATGGCGGCGAAATGCAGATGAAGCTGATCGCGGAGATCGGCGGTCGCACAGACGTGCCGATGCCCGCGGCGTTGGCAATGTGCGAGCCAGCCGCGATCGAGTTCCTCGGCTTGCAGTACGAAGGCGTTCGCAAGGAAGCGAACCTGCAGTTTCAGGGGCCCGTCGCCGATGCGGGGATCGCTCTGGATCGAGCGATGGCGCGCATCGCGCAGGTTCCCGATGCGCTACCGATGCTGGTCGTGGGGCGCGAGGAGGATCACCTGCAAGGGCTGTTCATGAAGCTGCACGAGCTGCTGCTACGGGCCGGCAAGCAGTCGGCTTGGGCAAGCTTCTCCCATCCCGAGCACGCCTATCAGTTCGGGCCACGGCGCGATGCGGAGGGCTATCGTCCCGATGCCGTGCAACAGGCGACGCTCGAGCGGGTGCTGGCGTTTCTCGACATCCACGTGCGCGACAAGAAGTGAGGGCGGCGTCTATGCCGAATGCGACGACGTCAAAAGCAATTTCGGGGGGCTCCGCGGACGCAGGCCCGGAGGATGTGCCGAATGTGAAGTTGCGGACAGCCACCGAGAACGACTGGCCGATGATCCGCCGTTGGCTGGCGCGGCCGGACATCGTGCGCTGGTGGGGCCCGAAAGCAACCACCGAAGCTGAGGTGATGCTGGCGTTGAGCACGGAGCACGCGATCTGCTGCATCATCGAGGCCGATGGCATGCCAGTCGGCTATGCGCATGCGCTCGATGCCGGCCTATGGGGCGAGCCGTTGCCGAAGGAGTTGCCGGTCGGCAGCTGGGACATTGATTTGTTCGTCGCCTCGCCGGAGCATCGTGGCCGCGGCGTGGGCGCGCTCGCATTGCAACTCGCCACGCGGGAGGTGTTCTCGACCACGCTGGCGGTGGCGGCGTGCGTGTTCGTTGCCGTCGCCAACGAGCGCGCGGTGCGGGCTTACGAAAGCGCCGGCTTCCGCTGGCGCGCCGTGGTGCGCGATCCCGTGAAAGGCCCCGAGTGGCTGATGATCGCGGAACGGCCAGTTCAACGCTGGTAGGACAGCGCCATCCCCACAGCTTCCGGCGCAAGCACCGTCGACAAATCGATGTCCGGACCGGTGAACCGCCCACCCCAGCGCCATGTGTCGGTATTGGCTTTTAGTTCAGCTACCAGCGCGGAATCAGCAGCCCCGCCAAGCCAGACCGGGCTCGCTTGCGCTTCCAGTGTCGGCGGCCGGTAACGGGCAATCGAGGCCATGACCTCGGCCGGTTCGAGCCCGGTCACGAACGCAATCGAGCGCACTTCCGCACGGTCCTCGCTGAGCGGTCCGCTGGTACTCGCAAAGGCCGCATCGGAGCGTGACATGACGTCGACGAAGCGTGACAGGAACACGACGTGCTGAGCGACGAAATCAGAGGAGGCGACGTAGACCAGGAGGCCTGTCTGACCGCTCGAAGGCGGTAAAGGGATCGTGCGCCCATACTTGCCTAGAGCGCTTTCCACTTGATGTGAATCAAAACAGTTACAGGGGATTCCCTCGGACGCGCAAATCAGATTCGGATTCCACCGGCAGCAACGGCGGGGATCGCGATGGCGAAGGGATACTCGAAAGATCTCAGGGTGCGGGCCGCATACCTATCCCCTTGCCTCAGGTCCCTCAAATTCAGCGCAATTGCATGGTCTACCGGCGACAACCAGGAGTTGGCGCCATGACACAGCATAAGTCGGATGATCTGTGGCGGGATTTTCCCAAGACCGCCGCCGAGTTCGAGGCG
>CAMDPA010000117.1 GCA_945903565.1 Devosia equisanguinis
CAGATCGGTATCGGCAGCATCGAGCGCATCGGCCGGTACGCGCCACTGGAACGCATCGAACGTACCCGTGACCGGCGACACCGGCGCCCAGCGATCGGCCACGACGCCGTCCGCGACCCAGCAAGCGTCACGCGGCGCATGCACCGCCCGCGCCAGCCATTCGCGCACCCGGCCCTTGTCGCCGTTCTCCTCGCCTTCGATCCGCGCCATCAGCGTACAGACCCGCTGCGTCATGCGGGCTGAATCGAGACGTTCGAGCGCGTTGCGGGCGGTGGCCCAATCGCGCGCCTCGATAGCGGCACTAGCGATGGCGATCGGCGTCTCGATCGAATGCTGGTTGAGTTGAGCCAGACGCTTTGCCCGCTCCAGCCTGTCGTTGGGGCTGTCGCCGATGCGCGCATACGCATGCACCACCGCAAGATCGGGATGCGGCGCGCGCCGCCACGTCCGCTCGACGATCTTGGCGGCCCGTTTGGTATGTCCGCGCGCGGCCAACATGCGGCCGGCCAACGCCGCAGCCGGCACGAGATCGTGCGCCAGATGATGCGCCTCGATCGCCAGCGCCATCGACCGGTCCGGATCGCTCTCCTCCAGCGCCTGCGCGCGGGCGGTGAGCAGCACGGCACGGCGGCGCTCGATCATGGCCTTGTCGTGGTGCTGATGGCGCCGCGCGATCGTGAGCGTCTTCAGCGCACCCGCCCAGTCCTTGTCCTTGCACTGCAGGTCGAACAGCGCATCGACGGCCCAGCCGAGCTTCGGGTTCAGCTCCACCGAACGATCGGCGAACTGCCGCGCAACCTCCCGCTCGCCTTCGCGCTCGGCTTCCAGGAACAGCCCACGCAGACCGAGCTGCTCGGTTTCCGGCGAGGCCAGCATCGCCTCGAACATGCGGCGCGACGTGACGCGATCACCCGCCAATTGCGCCGCCTGCGCGCGCAGCAGCTGCGTCAGCGGCTCGTTGGGCAGCGCCTTCCGCGCCTCGATGGCAAACCGCGTTGCATTCCCGCGATCACCGGCGCCAATCGCGATCATACCGGACGACAACGCCTCCAGGCCACGCACCTGACGGCGTCGATTGAAGAACGCCCCCAGCGAAGCCGGACTACGCCACAGCGCCGTGATGAACGACCAGGCGAGAATCGACAGCCCGACCAGGAACGCCAGAATAACGATCGCCCTGAACACGCTGGTCTCGATCTCGTAGCCTTGCCAGTTGATGAGCAGGCTACCCGGCCGGTCGGCCAGCCACGACAGACCGGCAGCCGCAAGGGCAACCGCAACGAGAAATGCGACGAGACGCAGCATTCGCCTTAGCCCTTTTTGCCAGTCTGAGACGCCGCCCCGAGTGACGACTTGAGTTCCTGCTCGATCGCCGCAATCGCGCGGTCGACCGCGAGCCGGGCCTCGACCTTCTCGAGCCAGGGCAGCGCCGGCGCCTTGGCGTCCTTCGACAGCTTGCCGGCCTCCCCGACCACGTCGCTCAAACGGCCGCCCTTGAGGCTGGTTTCCATGCGCGCGACAACGGCCTCCGCGCCTTGGGCCTCCGCGCCTTGGTCGGTCTTGCGCACCCGTACCACTGATTTGGCCGAGGCCAGCAAGCGGTCCGCCCATTGGGCGTTGGCGGGCTGCGCGTCGGCCTCGACAATGGCGAATGCGAGCTTGCGGAAGTCGCGTTCCAGCTCGGTCAGTGCGGGCACACCCTTGTCGCGATAGCGCTCGAGCACCGTGAGATCGAGCTTTGGCCCGGCGACGCGCCGCACCTCCGCCAATTCGGTCGTGAAGGCAGCGCCACGATCTACGGTACGCTTCAGATTGCCCAGCTCCAACGCCGTAACGATGCGCTCGACGTTGGCGCGGCGATCGTCCTCGTTGCGCACCACGCCCTGAACGTTCTGCTCTAGGAGTGACAACTTGCTCGTCAGCGGCGTCAGCGCGGTGGCGACATCGGTGGGGCGCGCGACCTGGCGCAGCTCGCGCGTGAGATCCTCGCGCACCACGCCGATCTCGGATTTGAGCGTGCTCGCTTCTTCGCGCAGCCCGCGCATGACGATGTCGGCACGATCAGTCTGCGACTTGATACCGTCGAGGCGTTGGGAAAGCTGCACAGACTCGGTCTTCACGCCGGCCAGCTCGCGATCGAGGCGCTGCGTGCCCACACGTGCGGCCTGGGCCGCCTCATTCGACTGGCCAAGACGACTGTCGACTTCTTGCGTCACGCTCTTGCGCAGGTTCGCCACCTGGGCAGCGAGGTTTGCTTCCAAGTCGGCGAGGCGGCCGGAGATTGCGGCGAGCTGCGGGATGCGGCCTGGCTGAGGATCCTTCGTCGCCGAAGCCGAAAGCGTGCCCAGTGCGTCCTCGAGCTTGGCGATCCGGCCTTCCGCAGAGGTGTCCGTGGGCCCATGCTGCAGTCGTTCACCCAGTGTCTTGGTCTCCGCGGCAAGTCTGGCGTGCTGTTGTGACAGCTCGACGACCACGCGGCTGGCGCGTTCCAGCTCGGCGAGACGGTTTTCCGCTGCTGTCAGCTTCTGGCTGACATCGCTGGACGGTGGTCGCGTAACGATGACTTCCAGATTGCTCAAACGCTTGTTGACCTCGGCCGAAAGCTGCGTGGAGGCGGGCCCAGCTCCGCCAAGGCCAAGTTCAGGCGCCAGCGCTTCTGCACCGAGGAAGGCAAGCAGTCCACCCGCGAGGCCGGCCACGAGATGAGTCGCCGCGCCGCGCAAACCGCCGCTGGCGGCGGCCGCCTTGGGTGCTGACGCGGCGACCGGCGGAATAGCCGTGGCACCAGTCCCAGTCCCAGTGCGAGGAGCCGTGGTCGATGGTTGCGCGGTTGCCGTCGGCTTCGTACCCGACGATGAAGTTCCGCCAACCGTTGGAGTGCCAGTCGCCAGAGGCGCAGAGGTCGCCGATGCCGTCGTCGACGACGCAGAAGTCGGCGTTGAGGTGGCGTGCGGCTTAGCGGTCGAGGTGGCCGCAGTGGCTGCAGCGGATTCCGCTGCCTTGGCCTCACCCGCGATCGTTGCTGCAGCTGCGGTCGCGCCGGCGCTCGTAGAATTTCCAGCACTCGACGGTTTAGCCGAAGCTGCCTGTTCGTCGCGCCGCTTCTGATCCGAATTCGGATCGCGGATATCGACCTCGGTTGCCTTCAGGTCGAGCAGCGCCGTCGGCTTCTTCGGCGCCGCATCCGGTGTGGGCTTTGCTGGGCCCTTGCCGGAGTTATCGTTGCTGTTCGCCATACGCTCGATGATCTCCACAACGCCACTAACGCCCAACCAGCAGCACTCCACATCAAGTAGACGCGACTTGGTTGATAGTTCCTGAATGCGAGCTTCACAGCCAGAGTTTGATAGTCGTCGGTAAGCGGAATTCCGTGAGCGGCAGACCCGCCTGCGCTGCTCGTTGCCGCCTGTTTTGGGCCATCCAGTTCCAGAGAACACGCGCTGGATGCCCAACCTGACTATTATGGCAGAAGTGCCACACCTTGGGCAACCAGAGCGAGCATGGATTGCAAATTTGGCTGCGCGGCCGCGGCGATGCGCGGCGATGAAAGCGGCGCCAGGCCCCGTGCCACGGCAGGCGACAAGCAGTAGTGCATCGTGCCCGCGATTGTGCCGGCGAGGCCGTGAGCTTGAATAAGGCGCGCGTAGGTGCGCGCCGTCTGGGGTGACAGCAACAGCACGCCATCCACCTCGCGCGCCTGAAAGCGGGCAACGATAGGCGCGGCGAACTTTTGAGCAGCGGTCACGCGGTAGACGATCGGTTCCTGCACATGGAAACCGAGACGTCGCAATTCGCCGCCGAGATCCGCAGCCTTCACCTCACCCGACAGATAGATCAGCGGCCCTCCGTGGACCTCCGCGCGATCGGCGATGTAGTCGACGAGCGCGTTGGCATCCTTGGGGCCCTGCAACACCGCTTCGAAACCGAGCGCACGCGCGGTCGCGGCTGTGCCGGGACCAACCGCGTAGAGCGGAAGCGCGCGCGCTGCGGCGGCATGCGGGCTCTGCGCCAATCCGCGAAGCGCGTTGCGACTGGTGGCGTTCAGCGCCTGGGCCTCGTCCAGCTCGAGCTCTTCCATCGCGCCGAACTCGACGCGGTTCAGCGGCTCGATCAGAACCTCATGGCCAAGGCCGATCAATTGCGCCTTGAGCGTGATCGCGTCGGGCTCAGGCCGGGTAACGAGCAGCCGCATCAGGAAAGCCTTGCAAGGAATTCGGGGCCGGCGCGCTCGATCAAGGCGCGGGCGGCTTCATCGCCGATGCCGGCAGCGTTTACCGCAAGTCCTTCGCGGTTGACATCATGGGCTTGCGATCCGTCGGGCAACAGCACGAGTCCTTCGAAGGCGAGCCGGTCGCCGGTGACAGTTGCAAGGCCCGCGATCGGCGTGCGGCAACTACCATCGAGGCGCGCGAGGAACGCGCGCTCGGCCGCGATCGCAATCGCGGTCGGCCCGTGATCGAGCGGCAGCACGAGGTCGCCGGCCCTTCGATCGCCCTGTCGAAGCTCGATGGCGATGGCCCCTTGCGCGACGGCCGGCAACATCTGCGACGTCGGTACGAGGCGCGCAATTCGATGCGCCTGCTGCAACCGGTTGAGGCCTGCGGCGGCGAGAAAGGTAGCATCGGCGACGCCCGCTTCGAGCTTCGACAGGCGCGTCTCGACGTTGCCGCGGAAGCCGACCACCAACAGATCGGGCCGCGCACGTTTCACCTGGGCCTGACGGCGCAACGACGAGGTGCCGATCACAGCGCCCGTTGGCAGCTCGTCGAAGCTTGCATACGTGAGGCTGATAAAGGCATCGCGCACATCCTCGCGCTCCAGCACGGCGCCGATCGCGAGTCCGGCCGGCAGCTTTGTCGCCATGTCCTTGGCGGAGTGCACAGCGATGTCGATCCGGCCTTCGTGCAGGGCCTCCTCGATCTCCTTGGTGAAGAGGCCCTTCCCGCCCGCTTCCGACAATGGGCGATCCTGGATGCGGTCGCCCGACGTGGTGATGATAGCGATCTCGAAGCGGCTCTCGGGCAGTCCGTGGGCCGCCATCAGCAACGATCGCACCTGCCGCGCCTGCGTCAAGGCGAGCGGGGAGCCGCGTGTGCCGATCCTGATGGGGCCTGCTTGCAAAGTCATGTGCTCCGGGCGTAAGCGGTCGAAGATGCGTTATGCGCTGGGCCGCGCGCCTTGGCAATTCGCCGGGCGCCCAGTGTTTCACCAAAGGATTTCGTTTCACCAAAGGACTTCTGATTGAGATCACCCAACGAGACGGTCGTGCTCGGCATCGAGACGAGCTGCGACGAGACCGCCGCGGCTGTCGTTGTGCGCGACCGCGACACTGGGGCCGGGCGGGTGCTGTCGAATGTCGTGCGGTCGCAGTGGGAGCAGCATCGCCCGTTCGGCGGGGTGGTGCCCGAGATCGCGGCGCGTGCGCACGTTGAATGCCTTGACCAGATCATCGCCGAGGCGATGCAGGGCGCCGGCGTTGGATTTTCAGACCTTGATGCCGTGGCTGCGACGGCGGGGCCGGGCTTGATTGGCGGCCTGATCGTGGGACTGACGTCGGCCAAGGCAATCGCGATGGCGCATGGCGTGCCGTTGTTGGCGGTCAATCATCTGGAAGCGCACGCACTGACCGTTGGCCTCACCGAGGGATTGGCGCCACCATACCTTCTCTTGCTGGTCTCCGGCGGGCATTCCCAAGTGCTGCTTGTCGAGGGCGTCGGGAGTTATCGCCGCCTCGGCACGACCATCGACGATGCCCTCGGCGAAGCGTTCGACAAGACCGCGAAGCTGTTGGGTCTCGGCAGCCCGGGCGGTCCCGCCGTGGAGCAGATGGCGCGTGGCGGCAATCCCAAGGCGGTCGCCTTGCCGCGGCCGATGTTCGGACGCCCGGAACCTCACTTTTCGTTCGCAGGCCTGAAAACCGCCGTGCGTCAGCAGGCAGCAGCGCTCGCACCATTGACCGAGCAGAAGGTCGCAGATCTGTGCGCGTCGTTCGAGGCAGCGGTAGCGGACTGTGTCGCCGATCGGGTGGTGCGGGCGATGGAACTGGCCGAGCGCCTGAACGCAACACCGGAAGCGCGCAAGCTGGTCGTCGCGGGTGGGGTCGCCGCGAACGTCCGGCTGCGCTCACGGCTGGCGGAGTTGTGTGCGGCGCGCAGCTATTCCTTTCATGCGCCGCCGCTGGCGCTATGCTCCGATAACGCGGCAATGGTGGCCTGGGTCGGTGCGTTGCGTCATGATCGCGGCGATGCCGACGGCCTCGACGTACCCGCCAGGGCGCGATGGCCGCTGGATGCCAGCGCCGTGCCCGCCCTTGGCGCTGGGCGGCTTGGTGCGAAAGCGTGAGCAAATTTACAAGCGGAGGCAGTATGAGCACGCCGGGCAGGATTGGTGTGATCGGCGGCGGCGCCTGGGGAACCGCATTGGCGCAGACCGCGCGCCTTGGCGGCAACGACGTCGTCCTATGGGCGCGTGAAGCCGAAGTCGTGGCCGAGATCAATACGCACCATCGCAACAGCCTGTTCCTGCCGGATGTACAACTCGATGCTGGGCTCACCGCGACCAGCGATCTCGATGAGATCGCACAGTGTTCGGCGCTGCTGCTGGTATCTCCCGCGCAGCATGTGCGCAGTGCGGCGCAGGCACTGGCGGGCAAGATCCGCGGCGGGACAACGGTCGTCATCTGCGCCAAAGGGCTCGAGCAGGCGACCGGCAAGTTGCTCGGCACCGTACTGGCCGAGGCGCTGCCCGAGGCGGCTCCGGCAGTCCTTTCAGGCCCAAGTTTCGCGGCCGACGTCGCCCGCGGTTTGCCGACCGCCGTGACGCTCGCGGTGGCGGATGCCACCCAAGGCCGCGTGCTGGCCGAGCGTCTGGCCGGCCGGCATTTCCGGATCTACTGGAGCGATGACCTGATCGGCACCCAGCTCGGCGGCGCCGTCAAGAACGTGCTGGCGATCGCCGCCGGTATCGTCGATGGCCGCGAGCTCGGCGCCAGCGCGCATGCAGCCCTCGTGACGCGCGGATTCTCCGAGTTGCGCCGCTTCGGCGAGGCGCTCGGCGCACGGACCGACACGCTGATGGGGCTGTCGGGTCTGGGCGATCTGCTGCTCACCTGCGGCAGCACGCAATCGCGGAACATGAGCCTCGGCCGCGCGCTCGGCCAGGGCAAGGCGCTGGCGGAAGTCCTCGGCGAGCGGCGCTCGGTGGCGGAGGGCGTCTTCACGGCAGCCGCGGTAGTCCGCCGGGCGCGCGAGCTAGGGCTCGAGATGCCGATCTGCGAAGCCGTGCTGGCGATCGTCGATGGTAAATTGACGGTCGACGCGGCCATCGATGCGCTGCTGTCGCGGCCGCTGAAGGCGGAAGGCTAGCGCGCTCTACATTCGACATTCGACTACGGCGAGACAGGCCTTTCGCCTACCTCGCCGCACCGTTCACGTCGTGATTCTACCACCTAGAACGACCGCTTTGGACCGTTGTCGATATGGTAGCGACCGCCGCCGTAGTGCTTGAATCCGCCGACGTTGCTCCGCAGATATGCGCTCAAGCGGCCGATATTAGCCCCATGAACCCTGAAATCGACGGCGTTTCCGGTCAGATGCCAGGACCGGCTCGCGCCCCCAACCCGCCGATTGTGCGTCCGGCTGCGGCAGGTCGAATTGACCGTCAGCGACCCGTAATTCGCCGCCGCCGACGACACGATCGAGCGCAGGTTTCCGGCCAAACAGCCGGAGCTGGCGCGCCAGGCGATGCCCCCGCCCGACAAACTGGGACGCGGCGCGCTCACGCTCGGCAGGCCGATCCGGCCCAGCGAAGCGACCCGCGTACGGCGCGGTGCGGGGCGGCTTCTGCGTTCCACGAACCGCGTGATGGCGCGCGGCGCGCGGCTCTTGGTCGAGCGCCGGACGGTGCGGCCGGGGATGCTGAAGTCCTCGAGGTCGGTGCTGGTCGAGGTGGTGCGGTGCGCCGGGCGGGTCACGGTGGTGGTGACGGTGGTGGCCTGCCGCCAGCTGACGGGCGTGAAGGTGTCGGTGTTGGCGACTTGGGCGACGGCGGAACCGGTTGCGGCCGCAACGCTTAGAACAGTTACAATAACGGCTGCCAATAGACGGCTCATATCGTAAGGCTTGGACAGAATTGACGCAGTCGTGCGCTCTCGTCGCGCGTGATGGATTACGCGATACATGACATTCACTCCCCACATTTACTCGGATACATCGGCACGGACCTGGAGGCGGTCGTGACGGGCCAAGCAGAACGCTGGCCGGAGTGACGGATAGGTTCAAATTATGCTCGTACATACCGTCATTAACTAGATTGGTTAATTCGAAGAATTAATGACTGCCGATGACTTTGCAGCTAGTGGGAAATACTTGGTCTCTATTGCATTCGCAGACGTCGTTCGACCTGGGCGAAACCGGCACGGCACATGGTGGAATGCCACATTCGACGTGGTAGTCGACGCCCATCGCATCTCTCTACACCTCTCGACACGCTGAGGTCCGGCTCCAATCGCCACCATTTGAGCGGGACCTGCAACCACATCTGCAACCGCCCTTGCAAGCGCATCGCCCCACCTTCAAGATCGCGCCTTCAAACACCGCCGCGATCCCCCCCCCGCGATCGCCAACGATGGGATGTCCGCCATGACCTACGCCAAGCCGATCGACACGGCCGCCCGCCCCCAACCGGCCAGCACGCCAACCTACATGCCAACCTACATGACCGGCTTCGGCAACAGCTTCGCGACCGAGGCGTTGCCCGGCGCGCTACCGGTCGGGCGCAACTCACCCCAGCGCGTCGCTTATGGTCTCTACGCTGAACAACTCTCCGGCTCGCCGTTCACCGCCCCGCGCGGCGCCAACCAGCGCTCGTGGCTCTATCGCATCCGCCCGACGGTCCGCCATCACGGCCGCTTCGAGCCGATCGACGCCGGCCTGTGGCGCACCGCCCCGTCGACGGGCGAATCCGAGCTTCCGATCGGCCAGCTCCGCTGGAGTCCGGTACCGATCCCCGACAAGCCGCTCACCTTCATCCAGGGCATCGCCACGATGACGACGGCGGGCGACGCCAACGCGCAGACGGGGATGGCCGCGCACCTCTTCCACGCCACCCGCTCGATGGAGAACCAGTACGCCTTCAACGCCGACGGCGAGATGATGATCGTGCCGCAGGAGAACGGCCTGCGCCTGCGCACCGAGTTCGGCGTCATCGACGTCACGCCCGGCGAGATCGCGGTCATCCCGCGCGGTGTGATCTTCAGCGTCGACCTCATAAGTGGTCCCGCGCGCGGCTACATCTGCGAGAACTACGGCGGCGCGTTCACGTTGCCCGAGCGCGGCCCGATCGGCGCCAACTGCCTCGCCAACCAGCGCGACTTCCTCTCCCCGGTCGCCGCCTACGAGGACAAGGAGACCCCCGGCGAGATCTACGTGAAGTGGTGCGGCCGGCTCTACCGCTCGAAGATCGGCCACTCGCCGCTCGACGTGGTCGCCTGGCACGGCAACTATACGCCGTACAAGTACGATCTGCGCCATTTCTCTCCTGTCAGCGCGGTGTCGTTCGACCACCCCGACCCGTCGATCTACACGGTGCTGACCGCGCCGTCGGAAACCGCAGGCACCGCCAACGTCGACTTCGTGATCTTCCCCGAGCGCTGGGCGATCGCGGAGAACACGTTCCGCCCGCCCTGGTATCACCGCAACATCATGTCGGAGTTCATGGGGCTGATCTACGGCCAGTACGACGCCAAACCGCACGGCTTCACGCCCGGCGGCATGAGCCTGCACAACTGCATGCTGCCCCACGGCCCCGACGCCGAAGCCTTCGAGCACGCCTCCACCGCCGAGCTCAAACCCGTCAAGCTGACCAACACCATGGCCTTCATGTTCGAGACCCGCTACCCGCAACATCTCACGGGCTACGCCTCCCGCCTCGAAACCCGCCAAGACGACTACGCCGACTGCTGGAACGGCCTGCAGAAGAAGTTCGGCCTGGACGCGAAGGGAAGCTGAGGCGTGGTGCGGGCAAGACCTTTTGCGTAGGTTGGGTTAGCAGTGCGGAGCGCTGCGCGACCCAACGTTGGAGCCACGACCTATGCGGGTTTCGCAGTTGCGCGCGAAAATCCAAGGCACCGCGCAGAATGTTGGGTCGCACTACGCTTGACCCAACCTACGGCTTCCATCCGTACATAACCCAAGATTTATTCGCCGATCGGCAGAGACGCGACTTCGTCGACCTCCGGCCACTCGCGCGCGAGCAACTCCAGCAAGGCTTTGACCTCTTCGCTGGCCGTGGCAATCACCCGATCGTCAACAGCGTCGATACGCCGGCGTAGAGCGGCGAGGTCGCGGACTTTCTCGACAGAAGGTTTTCCTTCAAAACCTCGGAAGGCTTCGCGCACTGCGGCGACTACGCCGGTGAGGCCGGTGGCTCTGGACTGCTGTGCGCCATCGAGCTGACGCTTTGCAAAGTGCTGAAGGTGGCGATCGAGCTTGATTACAAAATCACCCGGTGTTTCATAGGTCTCAGCCGCGCAGCGTATCGAGCCATCCGAATTTCTCATGCTTTCAAAGAACTGGCACACCAGCCGATATTGCTCGCGCTTGAGTTCGAACTCACTGTCATCGATGTCGATTTGAGGCTTTTGTATGCGGCGATATAGCAGGACCATTGGCTTGCCATTAGTAAGTTTTGCTTGGCCTAGCGCATCTTCAAACTCGTAGTGGGTGCCTGAATGGTAGCGCTTACCTTCATGTTCTAATTTTGTACCCATCCGCGACCAAAGCACCACCACAACAACATCGCATTCCGACGGCTTTTTGAGTCCAACCTCAATCGCCATCTGTGGTGTTAGATGCGCCGGCATTGGTGTCGAGCCATGTGGGTCGTCCCAGCTCACTACATCGAATGTCAGGCGATCGCGAACCCAGTCGTTTACCTGTAGCGCGTCCTTGATTAGCGTTCGGGCCAAATCGCGTTCCTCTGTCACGTCTCCTGGCGAGGATAGGAAGATGCGAACGTGCCTGGGCTGGGTTGAAATTTCGGCAGGCGTCGCCGAGAGCCGGGGCTTTGGGCCAATCACCTCATCTACTTGCGCGAGCACGCTCGCACCGCCGCCCGACAACGGCAAGCGCGGATTGATGAGGCGCAGAGAATACCGACGCCCGGTCGGCCCAATATAAACGGCTTGGCCGCTCTTAAGGGTCTCCTGCACCTGTTGGAATGGCGCCCATTCGGTCTCGCTTCCCGCAACCAAAAAAGTCTGGCGTTCTTCTTCGAGTAGCATCTCTGGCGTCAGTGCCACCTGTTCGTGAACCACCAAATGCGGCATCTTTGCTCGCGACCGCCTCACACTCTCTCGCAGCACGCCAAGATAATCGTCGCCGTGGCGACCATTGACCGATATCGTTAGCGTGCGGTTATTCTCGACCAATTCGACGAATGCGCTCGCATCGTAGCTGCCGGCGGGCGGTCGCAGCACGACATCGAACCGCCATACCAGATCACGCTCTGAATCCCTATCGCGCGCGATATCACCATGCCGATCAACAATTAGCGATGGCAGCACATGTTGCGGCACTAGCCCCTCGAACAGAAAGCGGAATGACCACGACCTGCCCGCATCGAAGTCGTGATTCCCTGGCTCGTTTGCGCCGAGTAGCGCTGGAATGATGATCTGTTCCTCATCCTCAGGCAGTAAGTAGCACAGTTTGAAACGACGCATTGCTTCCACGATGAGCTGGGTGCGGTTTTGGTCGAAACTCAGCTGACGTCCGGCTTGATCCAGCACAGGCTTTTCGTTTAATGCCGCAAGGATATCAGCGAAGCATACGCGCCCTTGCACTTTATTAGCTGCTTCGGAATAAAGGATTGTGTAGACGCCTTTGGTTAGCCACTCCGGGCTTAGGAGCATAGATTCAAGCGCTCGCATTCCCTTGAAATGTACAATCACACCGAGCGTATCCAGTATGTCGAGTAGTTGATCCTCGTCTAAACCGTTGAGGCCCTGGCCAACACCATATTGACGGCACAGCAAGATGAATTCGTCCCGTGTCAGGAATGCTTCGTTCTTTGCCCGTTCGCGCAATGCGCCAATCACGCTCATCTGCCCCTCGGCTAGCATTGCCTGCGAGCGCACCACCCTGACGAGCTGCTCCTCAAAGGCGGCGCGAAATGCATCGAATTCCTTCTGTCTCGCACCTTTAGCCTCGATACAGGAAAGCGGAAAAAAACCGACAATGCCGGGATAGTTTCGAGCAAGCGGCTGTATGTCGACCCACACTGGCGCCAAGTCGATCTTGTTGCCCACGATGAGTACCGGCGAGCCATCTCCGAAGGCCCGCACGTGCTCAAGCCAGTACCTGGCAGTTTCGGTTGCCTGATTATTGCGCCTGCCATCAAGCACGATCACGTAAACGCAATTGGAGCGCAAAAAGAACTGGTGGGTCTGGTGCGCCATAACCTGGCCGCCAAAATCCCAGAAATAGACAGTGGGCAACGTGCCAACAGACGGACGCTCGCGCCAAAGCACATCCGGGTCGGCGTCTGTGATAGCGATGCCGGGGGTCATTTTCTTGTCCCCCTCGACCACCGTCTCGCCATGCAAAGCCGCAATCAGTGAGGACTTTCCAGCGTCTCCGTGACCAAGGAAGATGGCGCGCACCCGGTTGAGCGGCTTCAACGTGCTTATAGTGGAAAGCTGTGCAACGTAAGCGTTGACAGCCTTCGTCTCTTGCCGCCAGATTTCCTCAGGAATGAGTGCCCGCTTCGTTTCCAGTTGGAGGTCTAGCGGCTTGCCTTCCAGCCTTTCATCGTACCACTCAGTCCAGAGTTCGAAGCCGAGATCGATCGCTAGTATCGACCGACGCGCAGCTTGCCAGATTCTCCCGACTTGCGCAGGGGGCGGGGCGTGCCAAAGCGGTTGGCAAGCGAGTTGGGCCACATCACCGGATTCAATGAGAAACGCACAGTCGGCGGTTGCGGCAGCGACGGCTGCTTCGCGAGCAGCATCGGCGCGGGTAACTTCGGCGGAGAGTGGGGCGGCATCGCCGCAGTAAGATAGATATGCGAGCGCTGAGTAGGCGGCAAAGGTGGCGGCAACAGCGGCCGAGGCAGCATCCCTAGGTGTGTTAGGAGTAGCTGATGAGACAGCGCGGGCGGCAGACGCAGTGGCGGAAGCGCCGCAACTGGCAAGGTGGGCGAGAATATCGGCATGAGTGCTGTTGCGACCAGGGCTCCCGGCAGCCCGAACAGCGTTAGAGCCTGTCTCGACAGTTGTTGAGTCCGAAGAACCACATGTGATTCTGTTCGTGGCAACCGATTCGGAGGTTGCCCATGTGGACGGACGAGCAGCGCGAAACACACAAGCCGCGTAGAGGGCGTTACCCGAGTGACATCGCCGACGCCGAGTGGGCGATTGTC